>JBNKDB010000464.1:0-2889 GCA_050288045.1 Anaerolineales bacterium
CAACCCTGGCGGCTGGCGCTGGCCTGGCTGCACCAGACCGGGATCGGGTGGGAAGGAGATTTGCCTTCATTGGCTTACGTGCGGGCACAACTTAAAGACCCCGACCGCCAGTTGGAAGTGCTGCGCCGCCAGTTGGAGAACGGCGTGAATGCCCCACCGACTTCCAGTATGGGCCGCCTGTTCGATGCTGCTGCCGCGCTGGCCGGTGTGCGCCAAACCGTCAACTACGAGGCGCAGGCCGCCATCGAATTCGAAGCCCTGGCTGATTCTAACGAACGCGGCGCATACGAATTTGCCATCCAGGATGGCGTAGTCGATCCCAGCCCCATGTTCCAGGCGTTAGCCGCTGATGTACATGCCGGAGTTCCGCTCCCCAAGCTGTCGGCGCGCTTCCACAACGGCGTCGCTGAAATGACCCTGGAAGCCTGCCGGGAACTGCGCCAGACCTCCGGTCTGAATGAGGTCGCCTTGAGCGGTGGCGTGTGGCAGAATATGCGTTTGCTGGCAAATACGGTAAAATTGCTGGAAGCCGACCGTTTCCAGGTCTATCTGCATCGTAAGGTTCCGGCCAATGACGGCGGGCTGGCTTTAGGCCAGGCGGTGGTGGCGGTGAGGAAGTTGCAAATTGCAGATTAGAAATTACAAAGCGCAGGATGCAAGATACGGGCGACACTTCGCGTCGCGAATGCAAGATAGAAAGTCGCAAATTAAAAATTACAAATCACAGGTTAGAGCGGATCGAGTAGTGTGAGCACGAAGTACGGTTCTCGAATCTCGGTTCACGATCAACGCATGACATCTGTACCTTTAGAATTGATGGAACCTAGAGTAAACTGATTACGAATCACGTTCCACGCTTACCGTTTTACACATTATAGGAGTGCGTTATGTGCCTCGGTGTTCCCGGAAAGATAACAGAAATTTACGAAGCCAACGGCCTCAAGATGGGCAAGATCGATTTTGGTGGTGTCACGCGTGAGGCCTGCCTGGCTTATATCCCCGATGTTGAAGTCGGTGAATATTGCATCATCCACGTTGGCTTTGCGATCAGCAAGTTGAGCGAAGCCGAAGCGATGGAAACGCTCCAACTCTTGCAGGAAATTTCCGACCTCAATGAGGAACTTGGTCTGGCCGGGGAGGCGGATTCGGCGTGAAATACATCGACGAATTCCGCGATCCCGAACTCGCCAGGAAGACCATCGAAGAGATCAAGCGCATCACCACACGGCCGTGGGCGATCATGGAAATCTGCGGCGGGCAAACGCATGCCATCATGCGTTACGGCATCGACCAGTTATTACCCGATGAGATCGAATTGGTGCATGGCCCGGGCTGCCCGGTGTGTGTCACTCCCCTGGAACAGATCGACAAGAGCCTGGCAATCGCCGCCCGCCCGGATGTGATCTTCACCTCCTATGGTGATATGCTGCGTGTACCTGGTTCGAGCAAGGACATGTTCGAAGTGCGCGCCGCCGGTAGCGACGTGCGTGTGGTCTATTCTCCGTTGGACGCCGTCAAGATTGCCCAGGATAACCCCGACAAGCAAGTCGTCTTTTTCGCCATAGGCTTCGAGACCACGGCTCCGGCCAACGCTATGGCCGTGGTGCAGGCTCAGGCCGCCGGTGTGGAAAATTTCAGTGTGCTGGTATCGCACGTACGCGTGCCTCCGGCCATGCATGCCATCCTCGGTTCGCCCGATTCGCGCGTGCAGGGCTTTTTAGCAGCCGGGCACGTCTGCGCCGTGATGGGCTATTGGGAATATCCGTCCATCGCCGAGAAATACCAGACCCCGATTGTGGTGACCGGCTTCGAGCCGCTCGATATCTTGCAGGGCATCCTGATGACGGTGCGCCAGTTGGAAGAAGGCCGCTACGAAGTTGAGAATGCCTACGCCCGCGCCGTGACCTTCGAGGGCAACAAACCGGCCCAGGATGTGATCAACCGGGTCTTTATGGAATGTGATCGCAAATGGCGCGGCATTGGCACGATTCCGATGAGCGGCTGGTGTTTGCGGCCTGAACTGGAACGCTTTAATGCCGAAACGCGCTTCGAGGTAGGCGACATCCAGCCCGAAGAATCGCCATTGTGCATTTCAGGGTTGATCTTGCAGGGTTTGCAGAAACCGCCCGACTGCCCGGCCTTTGGCAAAGAGTGCACGCCTGGACATCCCCTGGGCGCGACCATGGTCTCGTCCGAAGGGGCCTGCGCGGCCTATTATCGCTACAGCAACGTTCAACTGGTGAGTAAATAACATGGCAGAAGAACAAGTCACCATGGAAGGGGCGGTTTGCCCGGTTCCATTGCAGCATACCGAAACGATTGTGATGGGGCACGGCAGCGGGGGCAAGCTGACCCAGGACTTAATCAAGAACGCTTTCCTGCCGCCGTTCGATAACCCCGCTTTGCGGGCCGGTGATGACGCCGGGGTGGTCGATCCGGGCGATTTTGGCCGTCTGGCGATCAGCACCGACGCCCATGTGGTTTCCCCATTGTTCTTCCCTGGCGGCGATATTGGTCGCCTGGCGGTGTGCGGTACGGTCAACGACGTGGCTGTGATGGGGGCAGTGCCGCTCTACCTGACCGCCAGCTTCATCCTGGAAGAGGGACTGGATGCTGAAACGCTCTCCAGGGTGATCGACGCGATGCGCGCCGCCGCCGAAGAGGCTGGGGTGCAGATCGTGGCCGGGGATACCAAGGTAGTGCAAAGAGGCAAGGCCGATGGGTTGTACATCAGCACATCGGGGGTGGGGACGATCCCGGCCGGTCGCCAGATCAATGGTGCCCAGGCCCAACCCGGCGACGTGGTAATCCTGTCCGGAACGGTCGGCGACCATGGCATTGCTGTGCTGGGGGCGCGCGGCGAACTTGGTTTCGAGAGTGATATCCAGA
>JBNKDB010000465.1:0-4996 GCA_050288045.1 Anaerolineales bacterium
GCGGTAGTTGATCGTTTCCGGTTTTAGTACTTCACCATAAGACCAACTCCGAATTGTTTCGGGCGAAGCCAGGCTAATTCGAAGTGCATTCAATCCCTTCGCTTCCATTCAAGCCTCCATTAATCCAAACTGGTTATCTAAACTACCCCTGGAATTTACAAATCGATTCGATTTCCCCACCCAGCGCGACAGAGGTCATCCGCCTTCTCGTGTCCGAGGAGAACCTGGGCGAAACCTGCTTACTCTTGTCGCAGAGGATCTCACAAATAGCTGACCAACAGCCAAATGGGGTATGATAGTGTTTATTTGTATCGAACAAATGTACTATCCACAAAACAAACGAAAGCAAGCGCCTGAGATTTTCCTCTCAAGCGCTCGCTGTAGTTAACTTAATTGTCACTGATAATCCAGTATGATTATATGGAAAATCAGGAGGGCTGTCAAGAGCAACCACACGTACTTCTTACATATTCTTAATCTGTTTTTGGGGCTAATTTTCAGAGGTTAAGACGCTCATCAGGCAGTAAAACTTACCGGCTAAAGCCAGCAGCTTTGAAAGTCGAATGAAATTCGACTTAAGCGCCCCTCCACGCTCAAAGCCTTTTGTAGGGGCTGCCCTTGTGGCGGCCCGCCCAAAACCTTCAACCGCCATACAAACAAGCTGGAAAACTGCCCACCCATAAGACAAGGCTTTAGACCCTATTTACAGGCAGGAAAGCTTACCCATCTGCCTTACAGTAAACTCTAAACCTCTCTTCATCAAATAATCTGCCCGTCCCGATAAGTTATGTTATAGTTCTTGAATTATCCGCCAACCCAATTTTGAGAGAAAAGTTATGCGCCCTCTTCCTCGTAAAAGCATGCTCTTTATCGCCATCCTGGTGATCTCCGCCCTGTCTTGCCAGACAGTCACTCAATTCTTCGAAACGCAGCCCACCCCAATCCCGCTGCACGAATTGGAAAACACGCCCACAATCGGCTCTGCAATGGTTACCCTGACGCCGTTCCCAACAAGCACCCCCGCGCCGGACAACACGCCCACCGAAGAAGATTCACCGGTGCCGCCCACGCCCACGCTTGTCCCACTCTCCCTGGAAGAGCGCCTGGCGCTTTTCGATGAATTATGGGGGATCGTCAACGACGAATATCTGTACGCCGACTTCAACGGCCAGGACTGGGATGCACTTGGTGAAGAATACCGCCAGCAAGTTGCCGACTTGAGCATCGAGGATTTCTATTACGCCCTGGACGAAATGATCTACCTGTTAGGCGACGATCACTCGGCCTATCTCTCGCCCCAGGCCGCCGCCGCGGAAGACGCCGAGTTCGCCGGGAACAATGATTACGTCGGCATCGGCATCTATCACATGCCGGTTCCCGAAGCTGAATTGACCACCGTGATCCTGACCTTCCCCGGCAGCCCGGCCGAAAAGGCAGGCCTCAAACCGCACGACAACATCACCGCCGTGGATGGCAAGCCGCTCTTCAACGGGGATGAAAATATCCTGGACGAACTGCGCGGCCCGGTAGGCAGCATGGTCACGCTCACCGTACAGACGCCCGGCCAGGAACCCCGCCAGGTAACCATCGAGCGCCAACGTATCCAAAGCTCGGTGCCGGTACCTTGGGCGCTGCTCACCAGCCCCGCTGGAGGACGGATCGGCTATATTCTGCTGACCACGTTCAACGACCAGACTATCCCCGATGAAGTCGAGGATGCGCTGCGCGCCATGACCGCCGACGGCCCGCTGGACGGCCTGATCGTCGATAACCGCCTGAACGGCGGCGGAGCAGATTTTGTCCTGCAAGACACGCTGCGCTATTTCACCTCCGGTACGGTGGGGCATTTCGTCAACCGCAGTCGGGAAATGCCGCTCGAGGTGCGCGCCCGCGACGTCAACGGCTCACAGGAAGTGCCCCTGGTGGTACTGGTCGGGAAAGATACAGTCAGCTTTGGGGAAGTGTTCGCCGGAATCCTCCAGGATCGCGCCCGCGCCTACCTGATCGGTGAGACCACGGACGGCAACGTTGAAATCCTCTATGGCTATGATTTCACCGATGGGTCACAGTTGTGGATCGCCCACGACACCTTCCGCCCAGCCATCGACACCACTGCCAATTGGGAAGAAACCGGCATCATCCCCGAAGAAGAAATCCCCGTGCAGTGGCACGAAGTCACCCTGACCACCGATCCGGCCGTCAACGCGGCGATGGATTATTTCGATACACTGACCAAATAACCACTTCCCTGATCGAAAACAAAAACAGGCGCGTGCTCGAAAGCGACGCGCCTGTTTTGCTAATTGCAATTTCTAATCTGTAACCTATTATTCGTTCTTACGCTCCGGCAAACCCACCGCTTGACGCACTTCCTTCATCGTCTCTTTGGCAATCACGGAAGCACGCTCGGCCCCATCATACAGGATATCCCAGATTTCATCGGGTTTTTCTTCCAATGCGGCGCGCCGTTCGCGGAAGGGCGCCAGGTCTGCGTTCAAGTTCTTGGCATAAAGCTTCTTGCAATCCACGCAGCCGATCCCGGCCCGGCGGCACTCCATGTTGATCATCTCAACCTCTTCGGGCGAAGAGAAAATCTTGTGCATGGTGAAGACGTTGCACACGTCCGGATCGCCGGGATCGTCGCGGCGCAGGCGCTGCGGGTCAGTCAGCATTTGCATGACCAGCTTCTGGGTTTCTTCAGGTGTGGCGGCCAGTTCGATATGATTATTAAGGCTCTTGCTCATCTTGCGTTCGCCGTCGATGCCCAACACCTTGGGAATTTCGGTAGCTTTCATCTGCGGCTCGACCAGCACATTCTCTACACCGTAGCGGTAATGGAACGAGCGCACGATCTCACGCGTGAACTCGATGTGCGGTGCCTGATCGACGCCCACCGGCACCAAGTCGGCCTTGTAGAGCGTAATATCAGCGGCCTGCAAGACCGGATAGCCCAACAAACCGTAGTTGACGTTGTCAGGATGGTCGCGCACCTTCTCTTTGAAGGTCGGCAGGTCGGTCAGTTTGCCCATCATGGTGACCATCGAAAAGATGACGTGCAGTTCATTCACTTCGGGGACGTGCGATTGGACGAAAAGGATGGTCTCTTCCGGGCGGATGCCCATCGCCAGCCAGTCCAGCGCCATCTCGAAAGTATTCTCTTTCAGGCTCTGGGTGGTTTCCACCGTGGTCAGGGCGTGCAGGTCGACGATGCAGTAAATGCAATCGTACTCGTCTTGCAAGCCCACATAATTCTTGATCGCACCCAGGTAATTGCCCAGGTGCTGGCGGCCGGTTGGGCGGGCGCCGGAAAAAACGCGGCCCTTCTTTGCGCTCATGCGTGCTCCTCTATATACTTTTTGAAGATTTGGGTCATTTCGCCCGGTTCGGCGTGACGGCCCAGTTGTTTCTTGGAAAAGATCAAATCACCATTCACCGTAAACTCGAAGCGGCCGCCATCAGAAGGTATCAAAGTAAAGCCTTCGATCTGGCGCGCCAGGTTCGCATCGTTCAGGATTTCAGCGACCAAACTGGTCGCATAGCCGGTATAGTTTCAAACGACACAATACTCCAATGAAACTTTGAAACGGGTCACAACAACCTCCTATATTATAGGCTTAAAAAGATTTCCCGCCGGTGATATGACGGGAAGAGTAAATCAGCTTCACGCGGTGAGGGATTGCAAATTACAGCTTACAAATTGCAGATCGCAGTCACAATCTTAGATCATTGTCGATATGTAAATGCGAGAAAAGTATAACATATCCATTCCCTCCTCAACTGCTAAGGGTTTATTGTAAGTTTGTAAAGCGCCTCATCCGCAATCGTCCACAAATTTCCAGAAGCATCTTCAATGAAATTCCCTGATTCAGTTGAGAACCAACATCCCTCATTGGTTTCAGGATCAAACCAGGCCATGCCATATGCACTTTTTCCGTCCCACCTAGTGAACCACAGAAGACCATCCGCACTTATCAACTCAAGATGTGGATTTGCCAATAAAGAATAACCTACGATATCATCAAAATATCCTTCCGGGTCTGGATAATATACGTGCCAAGTCCCGTCAATATCTCGCCATGACATTGCTCCCAGCCACAATCGCCCGATTGAATCCGCCAACATTCCGCTCCCAGTTGGTATCGGCTCATCTGGAACCTCAATTGAGGAAATCATTCCCGATTCAGGGAAATAGCGGTAAATCGATTGGTTCTGCAAACCCGGAGTGAAACTAGCCCCTTGAAAATAAAGACTGCCGTCTTCTGCTACTAATGCACCCCGCGGATAAATTTCAGAAATATCTTCCTGACGACCCAATTCTTCATCATCAAAGTCATAACGGTAAATCCCATCTCTTTCAGCAAAAATCCACAGCGCGTTCCTAGGCGCATCGAAAACGGTTTCAACCACATCAGGAATCGTCAATGTATCAACAAGTTCAAAGGTTTTTGTTAGCTCATTGAATTTGCTAATGTACAGCTTCTCAGGCGCAGAAAAAGGATCCCCACTTATCCCCCAAACCGCACCATCCAAAGAGATGAATGCAGCCGTAGTTTCTACCACCCACCCAACCATCGTTGTTGGAATTACAGTCCAAACATTCAAAGTTTCATCATAATACAAATACTCATAGCGAGATTCGTTATTTCCGAACCGAACCCTTCGCGACAGCCAGACCTGGGAATGACCATCCACCTGTCTAATTCCATGAAGAGTAGAAATGATGATCTCTTCAGAAGCGGGTAGTGCCGGAAGGGAACCAACTCTTTCCCATGGAGGTAAGGGCAAAATTTTACCCGGTTCAAAATTATCCCACCATTCAGGAACCTTATAGGCAAACATCTCAAAGGAAGCAATACACTCTCGATCATCATCCATCAAGGCAGGGGTATTCTTTGGCATAATAACGATGGGCGTAGCAGTACCTGTGGGAGCGGCCGCCTGACCTGCCCATTCCGTCTGCCTGGCCTGATAGGTTGGGAGATATTGCTTGCTGCTC
>JBNKDB010000466.1:0-5491 GCA_050288045.1 Anaerolineales bacterium
CACCGCCTGGACGAGAACATCGGTGCGCTCGATTTTGAACTCACATCGAAAGACTTGAGCGAGATCGCTGACGCCATGGCAAACATTACGGTGGTTGGCGACCGCTATTAAAAAAAACAGAATCACGATGAAGGTTCCATCAACTGATTGAAATATATCAATATCAAGTAATCCAAATAACTAGAAGGAGATAAAAATGGCAGTAACACATAAACGTTTAGGGAAACATGGCGTGCTGGTAAGCAATCTTTGCCTGGGCACGATGAATTTCGGCTGGCACACGACCGAAGAAGACAGCTTCAAGATCATGGATCGCGCTCTTGAATTGGGTATCAACTTTTTCGATACCGCTGACGTCTACGGTTGGGCCGTAGAACACGGCCACACCGAAGAGATCGTGGGGCGCTGGTTTGCACAGGGTGGCGGCCGCCGGGAGGCCACGGTCCTGGCAACCAAAGTTTTCAACCCGGTGACCCGCAAAGCCAATTTGCCGGAGGTCAACAGCGATGGTCGTAGTCTATCTGCTTACAAAATCCACAAGCACTGCGAAGGCAGCCTCAAGCGCCTGCAAACCGATTGGATTGACCTGTACCAGATGCACCACATTGACCGCGATTGCCCCTGGGATGAAACCTGGCAGGCCTTTGGCAGTTTGATCGGCCAAGGCAAAGTAGTCTATGTAGGCTCCAGCAACTTCGCGGGTTGGGATGTTGCCACGGCCAACCAGGAAGCTGCCAAGCGCGGCATGACCGGATTGGTGAGTGAGCAAAGTATCTACCACCTCAATAACCGCATGGTCGAACTGGAAGTCATTCCAGCCAGTCGCCATTATGGCCTGGGCCTGATTCCCTGGAGCCCATTGGCAGGCGGTTTGCTGGGCGGGGCTTTAGAGAAAATGGAAACCGGCCGCCGCAAAGGCGCTGACTTTGAAAAAGAGGTCGAAGAGAACCGCGATAAACTGGAAAAATACGAGGCGCTGTGCCGCGAAATCGGGCATCCGCCAGGTGAGGTGGCGCTGGCCTGGTTGCTGCACAACCCGATCGTTACCGCCCCCATCATCGGGCCGCGCACCATGGAGCAATTAGAAAGCGCCGTGCGCGCCACCGAGATCGTGCTGGACGAAGAAGTGCTGCAAAAATTGGATGAGATTTTCCCCGGGCCGGGTGGTGAAGCACCTCAAGCCTACGCCTGGTAATTGTTACCCGGAACTGTATTAAAGAAAACACCAACCACGAATAGGAGCGTAATTATGCGTATTGGTTTACAAATCCCATCCTTCAAATACCCCGGCGGTACGGCCGCCATCCGCCCCAGGCTGAAAGAAATCGTCACCACCGCCGAAGCATCCGGTTTTTCCAGCCTGTGGGTCATGGATCATTACTATCAGATCAAAGGCTTGTTTGGAGAAGCCTATACCGACCCGATGCTGGAAAGCTATACCACGCTGGGGTATTTCGCCGGATTGACTGAAGAAATCAATCTTGGTGTCATGGTAACCGGCGTGATCTACCGCCACCCATCCGTGCTGATGAAGATGATCAACACGCTCGATATCCTTTCCGGCGGGCGTGCTTATCTCGGCATTGGCGCGGCCTGGTATGAAGATGAAGCCAAAGGTCTTGGCGTCCCCTACCCTTCCACATCAGAACGTTTCGAGTGGTTGGAAGACAACCTGCAACTGGCAAAGGCGCTCTGGGCTGGTGATGAAATTTCTTTCGAGGGCCGGCATTTTTCTGCCCCGGCGATTACCAATAATCCCCGCCCGCTCTCAACCCCACATCCCCGCATCCTGATTGGCGGCACAGGCCCCAAGAAGACCCTGCGCATGGTAGCGCAATATGCGGACGCCTGCAATATCTTTGAAGGGGTTGGCAAGGACAACATGCAGAAGGCGCTCGACACACTCAAAGCGCACTGTGAGAATCTGGGACGTGATTATGATGCCATCGAGAAAACATCGCTCGGTACCGTGCACCTTACCGGAGAAGACACGGTAGAAGGCGTCATCCAGCGCATCGAGAAACTCGCCGCGTTGGGTTTCAGCCATGCCATTTTCAACATGCCGGACGTTTACGAAATCATGCCGCTTGAAACCTTCGCTAGAGAAATCGTCCCGACCGTCGCTGATCTTTAAAGGGTCGCTGCAAAAGGAGCGAACGTCATGACTGCATGGACAAGCGCAGAACTTGACAAAATTGGAACAGCCGAAGAGTTACGAATTGCGACACTTCGGGCCGATGGTAGCTTACGTAAACCGGTCATCATCTGGGTCGTGCGCCTGGATGATGACCTCTATGTACGCTGTGTCAACGGGCGTGATGGAGCCTGGTTCCGCGGTGTGCTCACGCAGCATGCGGGTCGTATCTGGGCGGGTGGTGTGGAGCAGGACGCTGCCTTTGTGGAAGAATCCGACCCTGACCTCAACACCAGGATCGACGAAGCCTACCTCACCAAATACCGGCGTTACCCGCAGTATGTCGCCCCGATGGTAACGCCAGAGGTACGCGCCGCAACCATCAAACTGGTGCCGCGCTCAACAAACGCCTGATTCATTTAGTTTCACCAGTTAGGAGCTATAAAGTATAGACGAAAATCAAACCCTGAGTACAAAACAGCAAAGTAGAAAAAAAAGAAGCAGCAGCGGCTTCAGAATTATTGGCTACGGTTCTAAGCGATCGAGTCTGAAAGGAAATCAACTGTGACCACCATTCGCATTGAAAAGAACATCATAGTACCCATGCGGGATGGGGTGAAGCTCGCCACCGATGTCTACCGCTTGGAGGATGCATCACCCACACCTGTGCTGGTCGCGCGCACGCCCTACAACAAAGACGGTATGATCGGGGATAGAGATGTTTTCGATATATTGCGGGCAGTGCAGGCCGGCTACGCAGTGGTGACCCAAGATGTGCGCGGTCGCTATGCTTCTGAGGGTACCTTCGACCCGGATATTCAAGAGACCGAAGATGGCCTCGATACCTTCGCCTGGGCAGCCGCGCAACCCTGGGCAAATGGCGTAGTCGGCACCTTCGGCGGCTCCTACCTGGGCAGTACTCAGTGGCTTCCTGCTCGCGAACAGCCTCCTGCCTTGCGAGCGATGGTACCCGCGATCACCTACTCAGACAGCTATGAGGGCTGTGCATACCAGGGCGGTGCAAAAGTGCTCCACGATCTGCGCTGGGCGGTCGCCAACATCGTTCCGGCAGAAATCGAACGCCGCATCGCGCGTGGTGAACGGGTGCTCGAAAGTGATACACCCTTGGATGTGGATGGCGCCTTGACGGAACTCCCGCTGGCTACCCATCCCTTGATCGGGGAATATGCAAGCTTCTACCTAGATTGGCTGGCTCACCCCACCGCAGATGACTTTTGGCTGTCCTCATCACCCCAGGCGGGATACGAGCAGATCAATGTGCCCGCGCTCAACATCAGCGGCTGGTACGACATCTTTCTGTGGAGCACCTTCCAGAACTATCTGGGCATGAAACAGCGCGGCGGTTCGGAAACGGCCCGCCGGAATCAGCGCCTGATTATCGGCCCCTGGACACACTTGAATTTCAGCGGCAGTTTCCCGGAACACGAATTTGGTGGGGGCGGCAGCGCGGCGGCCATCGACCTGCCGGGTACCCATCTGCGTTGGTTCGACCGCTGGTTGAAAAACGTGGACAATGGCATCGACCGGGAACCGCCGGTGATGCTCTTTGTGATGGGGGTAGACGAATGGCGCACAGAGTCCGACTGGCCGCTGCCCGATACCCAGTACCAGCCGTATTACCTGCACAGCCGCGGGGAGGCGAACACGCTTCATGGCGACGGGACACTATCCACTGAGCCGCCGGACGAGGAGCCATCGGACGTGTATCTGTACAACCCACTGCGCCCGGTGCCAACCGTTGGCGGGCAGGTTCTCTTCCCGGGTAGTAATGTAATGGGACCGCGCGACCAACGTGAAGTTGAACTGCGTGATGATGTCCTGGTCTACAGCACGCCGGTTTTGGAGCAGGCCGTCGAAGTAACCGGCCCCATTGAGTTGCGGCTGTTTGTGTCATCTTCGGCACCGGATACGGACTTTACGGGTAAATTGGTCGACGTCCACCCGGATGGCCGGGCAATGATCCTGACCGAGGGCATTCTGCGGACACGCTACCGCAACTCCTTTCGCGAGCTTGAATTGATGGAACCCGATACAGTTTACGAACTGCGCCTCAATTTGTGGGCGACTGCGAATGTGTTTTTACCCGGCCATCGCATCCGCCTGGAGGTTTCGAGCAGCAATTTTCCGCGCTTTGATCGCAACAGCAACACAGGTGGTGTAATCGCCAGCGAAAGCCGCGCGCAATATCAATCGGCAATCAACCGCATCTTCCATGACGCCGCGCATCCGTCTCACCTCATCCTACCCATTATCGAAAGATAAACCATGCCAGGAACCACAACCAGTTCAAACATCAAGGGCATCGGCTTCCTCATCCTGGCCATGCTGATCATTTCGCTTCAGAATATCGCCGTCAAATGGATTGGCGGCGATTATTCTGCTTTGGAAATCGTGGCTTTCCGCAGCCTGGTTGCGCTGCCCTGCACCTTGCTCTTTTTCCGCTATGAGGGTCGGCGCGGGCTGCCGACTACCAAACAACACAAACTCGAGTACATTCGCGGCGCTTTCCTTTTCCTCTCCTACACCACCTTTATGATGGGCTTAGCGGCGCTGCCACTGGCCGAGATCGAAGCGATTCGCTTTTCAGGCCCGCTGATGATCACACTCTTATCGGTGATGATCCTGGGCGAAAAGGTCGGGCCACGGCGTTGGATTGCATTGGCAGTTGGCTTTCTGGGCGTGCTGCTGATCGTCCGGCCGGGTTCGGCGAGCTTCAATCTGGGTTCCGTTTTCATCCTGATCTCGGTACTTTTCTATGCCCTGACGATAATCCTCACCCGCAAACTGCAAAGTCATGACAGCAGCGCCACCATGGCGTACTTCAGCTCACTGGTTTACTTGGCTGCGGCATTGGTATTGGCCCCACTGCCTGCCCTAGTTGGCGAACTGCCCAACGCCCACCCCAGCGTCGCTTTTCTCTTGCGCGCCTGGACGATGCCAGCACTCTTGGACTTGGTCATCATGTCTGGGTTGGGTTTGGTCTGGGCAGGTTGGATGTATTTCTTATCGCGCGCCTACAGCCTGGCGCAAGCCTCGGTTGCCGCCCCCTTTGAATATCTATCACTGCCGATCAATATTATGTGGGGTTTTCTGATCTGGCGGGAGATTCCCACCTGGGTGACTTTGGCGGGGGCCGCGCTGACACTGTCCAGTGGAATGTATATTTTGATCCGAGAACGAACGGAACAACCCGCGCAGGAAGCAGCTTAGTCCAGTTTTTGTTACTTCTTACGCGCCAGGATGCCAAAGGCGCGCGGTTGGCGGGTTATGTTACTGAAGCCAACCTCACCCAGGCGATTCAGCGCGCCGCGCGTCACGTTGGCACCGCTCTTACGT
>JBNKDB010000467.1:0-5637 GCA_050288045.1 Anaerolineales bacterium
CGCCCATAGGGATGGCAGTCAGCAGCCAGATCACCAGACTGGTCAGCAGGATGATCGTCCAGGCATTCTTCAAAAAGGCGCTGCTGCGCTCCCAGACGTAGAACCATATGCCCTTGGCCGTCGGCAGGCGATATGGCGGCAATTCCATTACCAGAGCCGAGGTGTGCTTGGTGCGAAAAACGGTGCGGCGCAGCAAAATACCCAGTCCAATCGCCATCACGATGCCCAACAGGTACAGGCCAAAGATCACCTGGCCGCTGTACCCGGGGAAGAATATCCCGGCAAACAGTACGTAGACCGGCAGACGCGCCCCACAGCTCATGAAGGGCACCAGCAGGCCGGTCAGGATACGGTCACGGCGTTCCTCTAAAGTACGTGTGGCATAAATCGCCGGGACGGTGCAGCCGAAGCCCACCAGCATCGGCAGGAAGCTCTTACCGTGCAGCCCCAGTGGGCGCATGAAACGGTCCATCACCAGTGCAGCGCGCGCCATATAACCCGAATCTTCCAGCACTGCCAGGGCAAAGAACAACGTCATCAGCACCGGCAGGAAGACCAGCACTCCACCGACTCCGCCGATCACACCATCCACCAATAGGCTTTCCACCCAGGAACTTCCTAACCCGACTGCCCCCAGCACAGCGGATACCCAGCGGCTGAGCGGCCCGGTGATCACAAAATCGACCCAGTCCAGCAGTGGGGCGGAAACATCGGTGGTCAATTTAAAGATCAGCCACATCACGCCCAAAAAGATCGGCAGGCCCAGCCAGCGGTGAGTGAGCACCTGATCGAGCCGGTCGGTAAAGCTGATCTGCTCGCTGTGTTCGCGGGCGCAGGCTTCGCACACCAACCCATTGATCCAGCCGTAACGCTGCCCAGCAATGATCGTATCGACCTCTTCTTCAAAAACGTGCGTCAGGTAATGCACACTGATTCCGGCCGTCTTGAACAGTGTTTCGCCGCCCTCCAAAACTTTAATGCGTTCCTGGACTTCCTCGTCCTCTTCCAGCAGCTTGATCGCCAGCCAGCGAGCAGGATAATGCTGGTTAATGGCAGCCATCCCGTCAATCATCTCCACCAGGCGGGCGATCTCCTTTTCGATCTCATCGGCGTATTCGATCTGCTGGCCTTTACGCGCTAGCGAAACCATCGAATCGACCAGCTGGTTGATACCCTCGCCTTTGCGTGCCACAGTGAAGACCACCGGCACGCCCAATTGGGTGCTCAATGTGGCCTGGTCGATGCGAATGCCGCGCGCCGCGGCCATATCGGCCATATTCAACGCCAGGACCATCGGGATACCCAATTCCAGGACCTGGAGAGTCAGGTACAGGTTACGCTCTAGGTTGGCAGCATCCACCACGGTGATGACGACATCCGGTTTTTCGGTCAGCAGGAAATCACGGGCAATGGTTTCTTCGAGCGAATAGGCACTCAGGCTATATGTCCCCGGTAGGTCGATTAATTTTACGTTCAGGTCACCGTGCGAAAAGTACCCTTCTTTTTTCTCAACCGTCTTACCCGGCCAGTTGCCAACGTGTTGGTGGGAACCAGTCAGAGCGTTGAAGATCGTGCTTTTTCCGGCATTGGGGTTACCGGCCAGGGCAACGCGTAAGGAGTTCATCGCCTAGCGCTCCCATTTGCATTCGAAAGGCACCACGATCATTTTTTCTGCCATGCCGCGCCCCAACGCGATCCGAAAATCGCGCACGTGTAAAAGCAGCGGGCCACCTGCATCTTGTAAGATGGTGATCTCTACCCCAGGGGTCAGTCCCATCTCTGCCATGCGATGATTCAAGCGTTTGCCGCCATCGATTTTTACCAGGCGGACCGGTTTGCCGGTTGGGATGGTGGTCAATGAAACCGGTTTTTCAGACTGCATACATTTACCTCGTTCGTCACCGTGAATTTGCTGCCCTGCTTTCCGGGTACTTGGCAACAGGCTTAATTTCCTCATCAGATAATCTTCACTCACCAGTAAATGTTTCGCATTCATAATCGGCTCCAATAATTGATGCATTCTAATCATGTACTTGCTTTACCATTACCAATCCGGTCACATCGGTTCCCAGGTTGATCTGGCGATTCGCAACCCCAACCAACATGGCACCTTTGCTGCCCATCGCCAGGATCATGATCGATACCCCTGAATTAAGTCCTTCTTGCTCCAGGAAAGTACGCATATTGGTATCGGCATCCACGCGCACCACTTCGACCACCTCCCCAACAGAGAACTGGTTGAGCGGTTGGGCAAATTCAAGTGGTGCTTCCAATTCAGAAGCAGGGATCGGCTTGCCTTTGACGCTGCGGGCCGGTTCACCAAGAAAAGTGAATAGGCGGTCGGCAACATCCGAGGAGGTGATGTGCTCCATCCGGCAGGCCAGCGAGTCAGCCTCTTCCAGCGAAAGCCCCAGATATTCGACCAGGAACAATTGCCACAACCGGCGGTGCCGCAGGATCTGGCTGACCGTCTGGCGACCCTTGTTTGACAGCGTGACACCTTTATAGGGCTGGTATTCCAGCCAACCATCGGTCTCCAATTTACGCACCATCTGGTTCACAGAAACGGGTTGGATGTCCAGCTCTTCCGCCAAAGGGGATAAGGGCACCGGCTCGCCGACCCCACCCTCCATCAATTGGGCGATGGTGACCAGATACATTTCTTCGCTTTCACTCATTTTTCTATCAACCATAAGATTTTTGCCGAATTTTTATGTCTAGCCATAAGATTACCTGCTTTCGGCTTAAAAAACAAAGGACAACTGTCCTTTGTTGAAGGGACAATTGTCCTGAATTGAAAATTACTGATTTCAACTAATGTGCGGCGGTATTCTCTTCCTCTCCCTCAACCCGAACCGGCTTTGCCCATGGATCGCGCCCCAGGATACGCCGGTAGAAATAGGTTCCCAGGATGTCGGCCGTACTCAACAGCGGCACGATGATCAATACCGCCAGCACACCACCCAAGGAAAGCGCCCCGATCACCGAAATGATCACCAGGGCGGGATGTAGATGAAGGCTCTGTCCCATGATCAAAGGCCGCAGCCAATACGTTTCCAGGAAGTGGATTCCAAAGAAGAGGATCAAGACCAAAATACCAAACCAGATGTTAGACATACTAAGGTAGGTCGAGCCAACCAGCAAACCGACCACGCCTACGATCACGGCTGTAGTTGAAGTACCAAATGAAGGGATCAGGGCCAGTATCGCTGCTAGAATACCCACGATAAGTGGCCCAGGCAGACCGATGGCGAGGGCGGCAATTCCAGAAACCACGCCGAGGATGGTCATTAACAACAACTGCCCGCGTAGGTAAATCTGCCAGACCACTTTGATGCGCTCGTACAAGCGCCACACATCCGGGCGCAGCGGCTTGGGGACGGCGTTGAAAGCCCACTTGAACAACCGCCGCCAGTCCAGCAACAGGTAATAAGCCGTAATTAAGATCATGAAGACGATAATCACGTTTTCGGTCGCAAAGGTGACATATTCGACCAACTGCTCTGGGTGCAGCAACTCGCTGAAGATAGTTTGAAAATCAATGGAAAGTGTATCCGTAGGGAGAGAAAATCCCATGACTTGAATCTGCGCCAGGGATTTCTCAAGTGTGATCTGTAAAGTGCGCAATTCCCGATTGATCAGGGTAACCTGGCGGATCACAAAAGGCGTAAAGCCGGCCGGGATTGCCAGCCCCACCAGGATAAAGACCAAGAATACCGAACCCACGGCGATTTTGTTCTCTATCCGTAAGCGGGTGTTCATAAAGCCCACAATCGGTTGCATCAAAAAAGCCAGCAAGGCGGAAACGATGATTGGGCCGATCAGTGAGCGGGTGAAATAAATGAATCCAGCAATCAACACCAGACCAATAATGATCAGCAATAAACGCGTCTGATTGCTCCAAGGTTCACTCATCTTTGTACTCCTCATTTTCGAATATACTTTAAAATGGCTAATTTTCTCACCAGGGCATGCTTGGTAACGGGCCGTCTGTATTTAGCATGCTCTCAACGGCGATAAACGGTCAGTAGTGCTGGTAAACGCCACTATACATGGTTTCCTTTTGCAAAACCTGCCGGGCATTTCCTAACTCTTAATACGGTTAAAGTCCTTATTTAGTTTCATAACCTTAAAGATTCCCGATTTTTTAGAACTGGTGTTCGCGAATGAATGTTATTTTGGTACAATATAGAACACATATCCTATTATATTCATTTCTCAGAATTCGTGTGGAAAATGGACGGAAATAAAGAACAACACCTTACTTCCAATGCTCAATGGCCCGGCCTGGGCGACATCTTCGTGCGCGGGGCGCGCCAGCACAACCTCAAACACATCGACGTGCGCATCCCACGCCACAAATTCGTGGTCGTCACCGGCGTGAGCGGCAGCGGCAAATCTTCGCTGGCATTCGATACGATCTACGCCGAGGGTCAACGTCGCTACGTGGAGAGCTTATCTTCCTACGCTCGCCAGTTCTTGGGCCAGATGGACAAGCCCCAGGTCGACCAGATCACCGGCCTCAGCCCCTCGATTGCCATCGAGCAGAAAACCATCAGCCGTAACCCGCGCTCCACAGTGGGCACGGTGACCGAAATCCTCGACTATTTGCGTGTGCTCTATGCCCGGGTCGGAACGCCCCACTGCCCGCAGTGTGGCCGGGTGGTGCAGCCGCAATCCGCCCACCAGATCACCGAGCAGTTATGCGACCTCCCCGCGGGAACACGCTTCCAATTACTGGCCCCCATCGCCCGCAACCGCAAGGGCACCCACCTGGCCGCCCTGCGCGAAGCCCGTAAAGCCGGTTTCACGCGCGCCCGCGTGGACGGCGATGTGGTCGAATTGACCGACGATCAGAGCATTCCACGCCTGGATAAGAAGAAGAAGCATAACGTTGAACTGGTCGTCGACCGTTTGGTTGCTCCGCAAGATGGCATCGATACCGCGTACCGCGCCCAACTGCATGACTCGGTCGAAACCACACTCAAGGCGGCCGAAGGTGTCCTGATCGCCGCGTTGGTCGACGAAGAGATCATCCTCAGCGAGCACCACGCCTGCCCGGTCTGCAACCTCAGCTTCCCCGAACTGGAACCTAACCTATTCAGTTTCAACTCCCCGATGGGCATGTGCCCGGAATGCAACGGCCTGGGCATCCAGCTCCAGGTCGACCCCGAGCTGATCGTTACTAAACCGCAGCTTTCCTTGCTGGATGGGGCCACCGCCTGGTACCGAGAAGTTCGCAAAAAGCAGGACAGTTGGGGAGCCAGGCATTTACAAGCAGTTGCCGAACAACTCAACGTCGATCTGGAAACGCCCTGGCAGGATTTACCGGAAAATTTCCGCCATGTGCTGCTGTATGGTTCCGGCGACCAGAAATTCCACTTCGAATGGGAGTCCGACGATGGTAGCTGGAGCGGCGAGAGCTACGGAGAAGTTGAGGGCATCGTCGCCACCATCAACCGCCGCTTCCGCCAGACCAAGTCCGAGGGTTCCCGGCGCTTCTATTTACAATTCATGAGCAAACTACCTTGTCCGAAATGTGATGGCGAACGCATGTGCCCGGAAGCACGCTTCGTGACCATCGCCGGGAAACGCTTGCCCGAACTCACCTCCTATAGCATCGAAGCACTCTACGAG
>JBNKDB010000468.1:0-2790 GCA_050288045.1 Anaerolineales bacterium
CACGCTCAAGCGCATGCGCCGCCCGGCGAATGTGGATTGGGTCTACCGTACCCTGGAGAAAATGCGTACCACGATGCCCGATCTGGCTTTACGGACAACCTTTATTGTTGGCTATCCCGGCGAAACCGAGGAAGAATTCCAGACGCTAATGGATTTCGTTGAGGAAATGCGCTTCGACCGCGTCGGGGCGTTCACTTTTTCCTTTGAACCCGGTACGAGCAGCGAGCTGTTGGGCGATCCTGTGCCGGAAGAGGTCAAGCTGGAACGCCAGGCGCGCCTGATGACTCTGCAGCAAGGCATTTCGCTGGAGAACAACCAGGCGCAGGTTGGCAAAACATTGGATGTGCTGATCGAGGGGCACGGAGAGATCGAAGATTCGGATGAGTTGATCGCCATTGGGCGTTCGTACCGCGATGCGCCGGAGATCGACGGACTGGTGATCGTCGAAGGTCAGCCGCCGGTGGGTGAGCTGGTGCCGGTGCGCATCAATGGCGCGATGACTTACGACCTGACCGGCATTGTCGAAACCGGCCAGACCGTGATCACGCTGGATGATCTGGAGATCAATACCAGGTAAGCCGTGCTTGGCCGGAAATTCTTGAGGAGGAGTTGGTGGTTACCCCAGCTACCGAACTGAAGCGCCGGCAATTGCTGGCGTATATCGAGAGTGAACTCGAACCACATACCGCCGTCAAAGGTGTGGTCGCGATTGGCAGTCTGGCAACTGGTCTGGCGCGCCCGGATTCGGACATCGACTGCATTGCTTTCCTCGATCCCTACAACGATTATATCCTCCCGGCGGAGTTCATCTGGCTGCCGGAGGATAAAAGTTATCACGGCATTTTTGTGGAGGATGATGATATTCAAACACAAGGGTATGCCCTCGATTTCCTGCGTGTGGATTTACGAGCCTGGACTGCGCCGGGTTTTGAGTGGCAGGAAGGCCGTAGGGCGGAACTGGCGAATGGGTGGATCGCCTATGATCGTGATGGTAAGATCTCCACATTGATCGCGCAAAATACTGCCTATTCCGACGATTTACGCGTCGCGCGCCTGGACGAAGCTGTTACCTGGCTGGATCAGCACCTGTATGAAGGCGGCCCGGATAAACGTTGGGATTCGCTGGGGCCAACGATTGCACACGACCGTTTGCAGGCAGCTTATCAATATCTGGTGCAAGCCCTGTTCGCCATCAACCGTAGCTGGCTGCCCTGGCGCAACCGCCAGATGTCGGCTTTGCTGCAACTCACATGGCTGCCGGAGGATTTTTCTGAACGTGTGCAAGCCGCGGTGCAGGCCCCGAGTTTTGAAAAGACCGGTTATGACCAACGTGTGGCGGCGCTGCGTTCCTTGTTCCAGGATGTGCAAGCGAAATGTATCCTGGAAGGTGTCTATGAAGAGGACCCGATTGGCGAGTCGTTTGTTCGGGCTAATGAAGAACCGGGACGCTCCTGGAATATGGCTGAATGGAATCAGGAACATCGTAAATTGCTGGGCTAGATCAGTGCTTTGCTTGGGTATAATTGGGGGACAAATTTAACCCTCGCCTTTTCCATTGGGCGAATAAACATAAAGGACCTATGTTAAATACCAAAACCCCCGAATTGAAATTCGCGCTGGCGGCTGTCCGCCAGGCTGCCTTACTCGTCAAGCACATCCAGGCCGAGATGGTTTCCCCGGCGCTGACCAAAGATGACCGCTCGCCCGTGACCGTGGCCGATTTTGCCGCCCAGGCGGTGGTCGCACGCGCCCTGTCAGAGACCTTCCCCGATGACCCCATGGTCGGAGAAGAAAGCTCGAGCGCGTTGCAAACCCCCGAAGAGGCCGAGACGCTGGAACGCATTACCGCTTTCGTCAGTGAATTGCATCCGGATGCTGATCAGGAAACGGTTTGCAGGTGGATCGATTACGGCGCGGCCGAATCGGCGCAGCGTTTCTGGACGCTCGACCCGATTGATGGCACCAAAGGCTTCCTGCGCGGTGAGCAGTACGCGGTGGCATTTGCCATGTTAGTAGATGGGCAGGTGCAGCTTGGTGTGTTGGGCTGCCCGAACTTGACCGATGGATACAAGCAGGAGATCGGTGGGCCGGGTTCGCTGCTGGTAGCCGTGCGCGGTGAAGGTGCCTGGACGACACCATTAATGGGTGCAGAAGATTTCCAGCATATCCACGTTTCTGAGCGTAGTGACCCGGCAACGGCGCGTTTCTTGCGCTCGTTCGAGGCCGGACATACCAACGTCAGCCAGTTGGACCTGATCGCCGATGAGATGGGTGTGGCGGCTGAGCCGGTGCGCCTGGACAGTCAGGCCAAATACGCTATCCTGGCGGCTGGAGCCGGGGACCTGATCTTCCGTTTGATCTCAGCCCGCATGCCGGACTATAAAGAAAAGATTTGGGATCAGGCGGCCGGTTCGATCATTGCTGAAGAAGCCGGTGGCAAGGTGACCGACCTGGATGGCAAGCCGCTCGATTTCACGCAGGGACGCATGCTGTTGAATAACCGTGGGGTATTGGCTTCCAATTCTTCCCTACACGCTGCCGCGCTGGCCGCGATCAAGGCGGTGGGTGCCTAGGGGATTGCAAATTACACATTAGAGATTGCATGGTGCAACATTGCAGGATGCAAGAAGAAGATGCAGGATGCACCGAGCAAATTACAAGTTGCAAATGAGAAATTACGTGGACAATGTGGTGCGTTTGTCTACCGGCATTTGCTGTCTTGCAAGTAAGCAAGGGTGTAATGGTGCTGCACTGATTGCTAATTTTTAATTCATCATGCGCATCTCGTAA
>JBNKDB010000469.1:0-11135 GCA_050288045.1 Anaerolineales bacterium
AATGGGAAACGCTGATCGGCGCGGCCCGCCCGATCGTCGAGCACGTCATGGATACGCTGGCCGCCGACCGCGACCTGGATAACCCCAAAGAAAAGACCGAGATCGCCAAGCAGGTGCTGCCGTTGATCCGCGATTTGCCGGAAGCGATCGAGCGCGACCATTATTTGCAGCGCCTGGCGCGCGTGCTCAAGGTGGACGAACGTGCCTTACTGGATGCCCCTCGCCCGGCGACACCCGGCCGCCGACCTCGCACGCAAGCCCCGCGCCAACCCACCGCGCCAACCCATAGGAAAAGCGCCCAAAGCCATCCCGTACTGGGGGTCAATACCCACACCCTGGAAGCCTACTGCCTGGGTATCATCATGCGCCACCCGGAACTGCTTTACAAGGTCAACCGTGCCCTGCAAGAAGCCGGGTTGGAGCGCCTGTCCTCCAACGATTTCCAGCACACTGACCACCAGGTCATGTACCGTGTCTCGATGGATGCCCTCGAGCAGGAGCACAGCGAACCGATCAGCTACGCACTCAGCGCCCTGCCCCAACCATTGATCGACCTGGCGGACGAGATCCTCACCAAGACCAATGAACTCGACCCCAACGAAGAACGCGTGCTGGAAGATTTACTGCGGGCAATCTTGCGCATCCGCGAAGAGCGCCTCAACCAGATGAACGACCAGCTCCGCCAGTTGATGCAGGAAGCTCAGGAAGAGGGCACACTGATCCCGACCCAATACGCACAGACACGCGCCCGGAACGCCCGCGTTGAATTACACCTGGACAAAGCCATAGCCAGATACAGCGACCGATCCATATCCACGGCAAAGTAGAGGCGAGCAAAATGACAAAATCCAAAGAAGAGCAAAACGAAATTTTCGACGATGGGGACGACCTCCCCGAAGAGGCCGTGCCACTTGAAGAAAGCAACGGTTTGCTGGAAAACGACGAAGACCTCGACGACGATGATGATGATGATGAGGAAGACGACCAGGACGAAGACAACGGCGAAGCGCTGAACATTGCCAGCGAGGTTAAAGAACTCGAAGAGATGGCCAAGGAAGACGCTTCCGAAACCATCAAAGCCGCCGAAATGCTGGCAGACCTGAGCGACGACCCCGTCCGCCTTTATCTCAAGGAAATTGGCCGGGTAGACCTGCTGCAAACCGACCATGAATTCTGGCTTTCGACGCGCGTCGAAGCTGTCAAACGCGTGCAAAATATCCGTATCCAACACCCGATTGCCACCCGCGGCGAGGGCAAACCCCAGCCCACTTTCAAGGCGATGTACGACGAACTGGTAACGGCCTGGAAGCGCGTGGTCGAAGACACCACCCGCCTGGGATTCGAACCACCCGAATTCGTCCCCATCCTGGAAGAAGCCCAGGCCCTGCATTACGTCTGGGAACTGCCGCATCCTTCATACCTGCGCGGCTACCTGGACAATGGCCTGTGGGCCAAAGACACCAATTGGGACAACGTGGCCCGCAACGCCTTTACCCTTTACGTGATCCTATACGCTTTCTCGGAAGACCTCGCCAACCGACTGCGAGACTATTACCAGGAAAAGGGCAAACTGCCGGTCAAGCGCACCTTCAACCGCTGGCTGCCGGACGATGCCGAATTGGAAAAGGAATTCCTCGCCATCCAGGTGCGCGCCAACGAAGCCCAAAACGCGATCATCAGTGCCAACCTGCGCCTGGTAGTCAGCATCGCCAAGCGCTACGTGGGACGTGGTAGTTCCTTCGAAGACCTGATTCAGGAAGGCAATATCGGCTTACTGCGCGCTGTGAACAAATTCGACCCGACGCGCGGCTTCAAATTCAGCACCTACGCCACCTGGTGGATTCGCCAGGCGATCACGCGCTCCATCGCCGACCAGGCCCGCACCATCCGCATCCCCGTGCACCTGCTGGAGTCGATCCAGCGCCTGTCGCGCGTACAGCGCCGCCTGACCCAGCAGCTTGGACGCGAACCAACCAACGAAGAACTGGCCCTGGAAATCCCCGACCTGATGGATGTCCCCGACGTACAGGCCATCAAGCAGGCCCTGGTAGATGAAGAACCCGTTCCCCCGGAGATCGCCCGGCGTTGGGAGCGCTCGGCCGCCAAGATCGACCAGATTCGGCGGACGGCGGAAGAGCCCATGTCACTGGAAAGCCCGGTCGGTACCGGAGACAACAGCCAACTGGCCGACTTCATCGAGGATGATGAAGCCCTGGAACCGATGGACGCCGCCGCCCGCGAGATGCTGCGCGAACAGGTGCAGAGTGCCCTGGCGGCGCTCTCCGACCGCGAGCGCGAGGTGCTGGAACTGCGTTACGGCCTGATCGACGGCAAAGACCACACCCTGGAAGAGGTTGGTCAATATTTCAAGGTCACCCGCGAGCGCATCCGCCAGATCGAAGCCAAGGCATTGCGTAAGCTGCGCCACCCCACCCGCAGCCGCCACCTGCGCGACTATTTGGGGTAATGATCCTGCTTACACTATCCTTGCGAAACTAACGCCGGGACGCAGAGCAAGTAGAACTTGCGAAGATGCGTTCCGGTTTTTACTTACTTAGCCATTGGTTTTCTGCAATTCCACAACGAACGCTGTCATTCCGAACGAAGTGAGGAATACCTGAAGCCATACGCTGAAAAGCTCCTGTTTTTGTAAATATCAGCTCTTACAATAGCATCTTCACAGGTATTCCTCGCCTTGTTTGCCTTCGGCCAACCGGCTCGGAATGACAAATTAAATCCCTTTTTTATTCCCAACATGGGCTTCTTTATAATTTCGAGACATCTGATTAGTCACCTTGACAGTCAAACCATTAAACAAAAAAACCTGCCCGGGCATTTCCAGGCAGGTCTGATAAACATCCCTCCGCTTTACCACGCAGCCATGCTACGCGACCCCCTACTGTTGTAAAGCCGGATGCTGTATGTTAGCGTTTAATAATCTTCTTCTTCGTAGTCGTAATCTTCGTCTTCGTAATCGTAGTCGTAATCGTCATCCTCGTCCTCGTCTTCGTATTCGAAGTCGTCTCCCTCCACAGAATCCAGCGGAGAATCCAACTCGATCGGGTTCAACCAGACGATTTCCAGTTCGGCATCACATTCCGAACAGCGCACGAGTTCACCCATGCGGGGCTGTACGCCCACGTTTACGTCGGAACCACAAAATGGGCATTTTGCCTTTTTCATTTTTTGCATCTCCTTTTTATGCTGATGCGACACCAATAGAATGGTTTGGCGCGAGTATACTGGCAACGCGTTGAAAATTTATAGAAATCGAGTTCAAAATCGGTTTAAAATTTTCAATTTTCGTATCATTTTTGGGACAATTTAGCTACCAGGCACCCAATAAATGCGCTAAAGAATTTGGAAGTAGAAGAATTTTTCAAGCGCATTTACCGGAAGCGCTGACCATAGTACGTATATTTTCCAAGCTATTGGTAAATATGCAAAAGATTTTCGAAGTTGAAGTAACCTCAAGCGCATTTACCAGAAGCACTGGTCGTTAATAACCTTCACATCTCATCAAACTACAAACGACCAGTTCTAATAGTCCCGCCGGTCAATCTTATGCTCGTATTGTTTGCGGTCATCCTCGTCCGGCCAGTACAAGGCCAGTGGATCGAGCATCACGATTTCCAGGTTTGCATCACAGGTCAAGCAAACTACCCGGTCTCCCTCGACCAGCTTGGCACTGACGATGATCTCGGAGGCACACATTGGGCAAATTGCTCTACGAGTTTTGACCTTGGTCATCTGACTGCATTCCTTTCATCCTGGACGCCGCGGTGTCTATCTGCGAGCATAGGAAGTATACAAATTGGCTGTAAAAAAGGGATGCAAAAAGAATCTAAAAAGCGTCCCAAGGGCGCTTTTTATGTCGTAAATTTTGGATAGGTTGGGAGAGATTCAGTCCTCAACCAGGGGGTTGAAACGATAACCCACTCCAGGCTGGGTGAGGATATAACGCGGCTTGGATGGATTAGGCTCGACCTTGGAACGCAGGCGCTGGATCAGGCCACGCACCAGGCTACGGTTGCCTTCCCCCGTATAGCCCCAGACGTATTCGACCAGGTTCTCGGCGGGGATCACGCGCCCGGCATGTGTCATCAACGTGAACAGCAGCCGGAATTCTAACTGGGTCAGGCGTTTGGGTTCACCGCTGTCGACCTGAATGGTACGCGTGGAGGGATCGAGCTGGATGTCGGCCTGGGTGAGCAGCGGCAGGCTGAAGAAAGGCATACCGACCGAACGGCGCATCAGGGCGCGCACCTGCGCCATCAGGAAGCGTGGGCCGTAGGGGCGTGGCACGATCAAGTCTGCCCCCTTTTCCAATAACTCAACCGCCAGTTCCTCAAAAATATCATCGGCGATGATCACGATCGGCACTACGGTTTCAGCGCGCAATTCCTCGACCTGCCGTAGGGCCGTCTCGCGCGCCTGCGAATACGAGATCATGAAGAGGTCTGCCGGGCGATCCGGCAAATTGGCAATAGCGCTGTTCAGGTCTCCCACCGAGCGCACCTCAAACCCGGCACGCTGCAAGATCACGGTCAGTACAGCGCCTTCATCGACATTGTGGGCATACAATAAAGCTCGCATCACCCATCCTTCTTTCTAAACTAACTTGCCGTGGATGTCGCCTGATGTACGGATTGCAAAATTTCGTTGGCCGACTGCAAGGTACCTTCGCTAACTTCGCCCAGCATGTGCGCCAACTCGACCAGACGCGCTTCCCCTTCCAGTTGCTGCACGGCTGTGGTGGTGCGTCCGTCTTCGACCAGTTTATCGACCTTATAGTGTTGGTCGCCAAAACCCGCCAACTGCGGCAGGTGGGTGACGCACAACACCTGGTGCGTGCGCGCCAGTTGCCACAACTTCTGCCCAACGACCGCGCCAACGCGCCCGCCAATACCCTGATCGATCTCATCGAAGATCAGCGTAGGGGTATGGTCGGCGCTGGCCAGCACGTTCTTCAAGGCCAGCATCAAGCGGGCAGTTTCACCACCGGAGGCCACTTTGACCAATGGCTTAAAACCTTCACCGGGATTGGTCTCGACCAGGAATTCAATGGTTTCGTAGCCGGTGTGATCGAATGCGACCACCTCGCCACTCGGCAATGCTACGCCTTTGGGGTCGGGCCTGGTCTGGAAATCGACGCTGAAACGCGCTGAGTCCATGCGCAGGTCACTCAACTGCTGCTCAATGGCCTGGGCCAGTTGGTCGGCGGCAGCATGGCGGCGGGCCGAAAGTGCAGCCCCCTTTTCAGCCAGTTCCTTGAGCAGCGCGGCTTCCTTGGTTTCCAATTCGGCGATGCGTTCCTCGGCGTGCGTGATGGCATCCAGGTCTTGTTGGGCCTGCTCGCCAAAAGCGATGATCTCAGGGATGGTTTCGCCGTACTTGCGTTTGAGGTTGTGGATCAAATCCAGGCGGTCTTCGACCACATCCAGCCGCCGTGGGTTGAATTCGATTTCTTCCAGGTAATCGCGCAGTTCCAGCGCCAGGTCGGTCAGCAGGGTGAAGACTTCCTCGGAACGTTCCTGGAAGCGTGCCTGGGTCGCGTCCACTTTGGTCAGCGCGGTCAGCGCCTCGACGATCTCACCGACGCGGTCGGTGGCCGCAGGCGCTTGCATATCGCCTTCGTCCAGCGCTGCCAGGGCAGTATTCGCCAAATTGGCTAATTTTTCGGCGTTTGCCAGGCGAGTGCGCTCTTCCTTTAAACCATCTTCTTCATCGGGCTTCAGGCTGGCCGTGCCGATCTCCTCGACCTGGAAGGTGAGCATTTCCACCCGGCGGGCAGCGTCTTTCTCGGATTGGCGCAGGTCATTCAGTTCCTTACGCACCGCTTGAAGCGCCTTGTAGGTCGTCTTATAAGCGTCCATCTCAGCGTCGACCTCGGCAAAGCGGTCCAGCAGGCCAAGGTGGCTCTTGACGCGCAGCAGCGAGAGATGCTCGGATTGGCCGTGCAGGTCGATCAGCAACTCGCCCAGCTCGCGCAGCAATCCCAGGTTAACGGTGCGCCCATTGACGCGCGCCACGTTGCGGCCTTCACTGCGGAATTCGCGCGCCAGTACGACATAATTGGGATCGTCGAGCAAGAACTCGCGCTTGAGGATCTCGTGCACCGGTTCGCGCACGGCCTCGGAGATGCGGAAAGCGCCTTCCACGTTGGCGCGGTCGGCTCCGGAGCGGATGAAGGTGGTATCGGCGCGCACGCCCAGCAGGGTCTCGACGGCATCAATGATGATCGATTTACCCGCGCCGGTCTCACCGGTCAGCGTGACCAGCCCAGGGCCGAATTCCAACTCCAGGTAATTGATGATGGCGAAATTTTCTATGCGTAATTCGGTTAGCATTGGCTAGCGTCTCAGTTGTATCCCAGATAGGCGATAATAGACCGCGCCGGTTGCCAGGACAACAAACGCAATCGATAAACCCAGGCTGATAAAGTTAAAGGCTGCGAAAATAAACAATCCCAGCACCGCGAAAGCGCCGCCGACTGCGGTAGCTGCCGCGGCAGTCAGGAACAGGTTCTTGCCACGCCGCTTTTGGACTGCGGCGCGCACTACTTCGGCGATAACGCCGCCCGCGGCTGGGCCAATCACGACTAAAAGAAAGATCATGTAAAAGCTCAGGAATCCACTGACGAAACCAAACAGCAGGGTTGCCAGAAATGAGACAATACTGCCCACAGCAGCAGCCACGATGTAATCGGAACCTTTGGCGGTTACAAAGACGCGTTGCTGGTTGCGGGAGCATTCCTGACAAATATAGCCGGTCGGGGTACGGATGGCTTCCTTCACCGTGATCGGTTTGCCGCAATTCTTGCAGCGCAGGGTAGGAGTATCTTGTTCTTCGGTTTGATTTGGTATGCTCATCGCGCGTCTCCTGCGGACGGGTTCTGATCCATAAACGCTAATATGTGCCGATAAAAATAGCCGGGTTTCTGGAAACGCAGGAACCGGACGGTATGCTGGCTGGCCCGCACATCCACCCGATCCCCATTGACCAATTGGACAGAACCTTGCCCGTCAATACTGAGCACGGCGTCGTGCCCGGTGCGCACTTCCACACTGACCACCGAACCCTCGGAGAGTACGATCGCCCGGTCAACAGAAAGGTGCGGAGCTACCGGCATGATGAGGATGTTACGCAGTTCGGGCGGCAAGATCGGGCCGCCGGCCGCCAGCGCATACGCCGTTGAGCCGGTCGCGGTGGAGATAATCAGGCCGTCGGCCACGTAGGTGGTCACCGGGTGACCGTCCAGCCTGGTGACCAGATGGACAGGGCGCACATCTTCACCCCGGCCAATGAAAGCTTCGTTCAACGCTTCCCAGCTTCCCAATTGTTGCTCACCGCGCCACTGCTCGGTCAGCAACATCATGCGATGCTCGAACCAGTATTCGCCCTGGAGCAAGCGAGGCAGCAACTCAGGCCACTGGTCTTCACCAACTTCGATCAAAAATCCGAAGCGCGCCCGGTTGATGCCCAGGATCGGGATGTCGTGCGGGGCGCATAAATGCCCGGCGCGCAGCACGGTGCCATCCCCACCCAAGGTGACGAGCAGATCGATGGCGCGATTCTCTACGCTGTAGATCAATTCATCGTCGCTCAACAAACCGGCCTTGGCTTCCATGCCAAGATCACGGATAAAAGCCGCGATCTCAGCCGCGTTGTTCTCCGCCTTGGGCAGTTGCGGGTGGGCAGCCACGTATACTCGTTGGATCACGTTGGCGGTCTCGGCCATCATAGCGCAATTATAAAAGCGAAATCACTTTTTTGGTAGAACTGATGTGCGATTCTATATACGTATTCATCATGCCTCGTAAATGCAGCATCATAATGCCTGCTCGCAATCCTCCCGGTAGCCACAGCCTCGGCAACGCGCGGCCTGATCGTGGGAACGATCGACATCGCGCTTGCGGCCAGTGGCACGCATTTCAACCAATAAGTCCAATAAAGCGTTCTCGAGTTCTTCGGTGTAATCCACGGCGAAGGTTCTTTTCTCGTAATGGATAATGCCATACGGCGGGCGCACACCATATTCGCGCTCCACCAGGGCGCAATAAGCAGCCAACTGGAAGATGTGCCCGTCGTAAGGTGCGTCCGGCGTGCGCCCGGATTTGACTTCCACCGGGATCACAGTCCGGCCGCGCTTGCCCTTACTTTGCTCGATCAGGTAATCAGGTTTACCAGTCAGTTCCAGAAGGGGATGGTACAACGCTTCTTCCACTGCTCCCCACTGCGAAGTATCCGTATAGATCACGCGCCCGCCGGGCAATCCCGCCGAACGCCGCTGGCGGGCCGACTGCCACAAGAAAACCAGCGCCAGGAGTAAAAGGATCAGACCAAGCGGAAGGGCAATCACGTCCATCATACCAACCAGTTAGCGAAACCGATCACCAGGAGCAGCAAGGCAACCAGCAACAGCCCATACGCCAGGGAACGCGTACACCCGGCCGCAAAAACCGCCCGGCTGTGCTTTTCGTGAATTTGCGTACCCTGCGCCATCTCAACCACATTGGCGGAGGGCACACCTTTCTGCCGGTACCACCAGGCGCGCTGGCAAAACAAATACGTACCGATCTCGGAAGCGCGGATGATGCGCATGGGGTTTACCCTGAAGGGTTACTCCGCCGAATTGGGATCGTAGGCGTCCAGGCGCTGCTCAACCTGGCGCAGGCTGGCTTCCAGGCGCTCCTGCCGCAGGCTGATGGTAATGTCGCCGCGCGTGCGCTCGATAATGCCGCGGCAAATATCGGTCAGGCGGCGCAACCCGCCGGTAACTGCATCAGGATAATCCATGGTCACCAGTACAGCGTAAATATCATCCATGTGGCTGAGCAGGCGCTCGACTTCTTCCGAATATCCATGCCGCAGGATGTCGAGAATGCGGCGGCGCATTTCGCCAACCGACTCCGACAACCCTTTCAGGTAGGTGTTCTCTTCCACCTTCAAGTCCAGGTGGGAGGGCAGATCATCATCGGCAGAAAGGCTATAGAAAACCATTGCCTCAACGTATTCCTTGAGGGCGTCCTGGGTATACCCGGCGTAATACACGCTGGGGTACTCGGTCAGTGTATCGCGCAGGGAGACGACCAATTCCTTGGCAGCATCCAACTGCTCCTGGGCCTGATCGCGTTCATCGCGGTGGACGGCGCGGATGGCATGAGCACAGTGGCGGGTCAGCGTGCGGGCCTGCGAAAGCGCCTGGTCACGCACGGCGGTATGTGCATCAAAAGATTGGCGGATGGTATCCGCGATTTCGTCAAGTTTTTGCATTTTCATTCGTCTTCTTCGTCCTCTTCGGTGCCACCGGGAGCAGTAAAAGGCCGGAAAAGCTGGTCGGCCAGAGTCTGTTTCTGGGGAATCTGGATTTCGCCGTAATTGGCTTCGTACTTCGCCAGGTTTTCACCCAGCGCGCTGTAGAAAAGCTTGGCGCTGAGCGGCGACATGAGTACACGGGATACCACCTTGGCATTCTGATCACCGGGAATCATACGGCCAAAGTCCAGGATGATCTCTGCGGGCATATGGGCGATACGCACCAGGTTAGCATAGGTCGTTTCCAGATCAGGCGGGACAACCAATTTAAGCGGTTTCTTGGGTTGTTGTGGTTGGGCCATTCAATTACTCCTTATCGAGCTGGCAAGGAACGGATCATTTACAATGATTGAATTATACATATAAACAGCCAGTTACCTAACAACTCACGAACAGGCAGTGTGAACCAGGGAACGCAGCAGGCGTTCCCCAACCGCGCCTGTTCCCCATAACACGCGGGAACAGGCACGATATGTATGCATTTGACAGCGACCTAGAAGGGGATGTCGTCTTCCATTGGCGGACCACCGGACGGACCTTCCTGGTATCCATCCTGTTCATCGCCCCGGGTGCCGAGGAAGACGACTCGGTCGGCGGTGATCTCGTAGCTGGCGCCAGGTGTGCCGTCGTTGCGCATGTAGGTGCGCGGGCCACCGGTGTCACGGTCGGCGTTGAGCCGCCCTTCAACCATTACCTGACGACCACGGGCGAGATACTGGTTGCAGATTTCCGCCTGCCGCCCCCAGGCCGAGATGCGGAACCAGGTGGTTTCTTTGACACGTTCGCCATTGGAATTGGTGTAAGTGCGATTGGTAGCGACCGAGAAATTGGTAACCGCCTGGCCGCCAGGGGTGTAGCGCATCTCAGGGTCATTCCCAAGATTGCCAACAATAATTACCTTGTGATACATGGGGAACTCCTTCCAGTGGACGGCTGATTTTACAGTTTCCGGACGAACGCCGCCCGGTGCCAAGTTCCAGTACATCCACCATACAATTTTGAAGACGCAAAAAGCGTCCTAACTAACATAATTTTACCCGAAATTGGGAAAAATAGAAAGGATTTTCTATATCTTGTCTAGATTAAATTTGATGTATTTAGCATTTCGCGCGCGCGAAAAGATCGGCGATGGGATGCAAAGCATGCACAGGTACAGCCAGATATTCCTGTGCAGTGCGGCTGAATGCCAGGGTACTGCTGCCAGGCGGCAGGGTACGCGCCGTCTGGCGGAACTCGCCGCGGGTAATATATCCGGCCAGGACAATGCGCATGCCATATATCCATAGGTTATCCCATTCCCCGGCTTCCACCAGCAAGGTTTCCCCCAGCACCGCGCTGTGGATACCCACCGGGCCGTCTGGTTCGGTGGTGGTGGATAAATGGGTCAGACTGAAGAATTTGTTGGTCGTCTCGACGCGCTCCAAAGATTGCATTGTAATCTCTTCGGAGAGCAGGTGCCGGTCGACATCCTGGCCGGAGAGCGTAAGCGTAATCGGTGCAGAAGTACCGCACTTCAGCATCAAGGGTCCCAACGAAACCCAGTTGGCCGGACGCGCCCAGGTTTTAGGACAGGCCTTGATGAGGTACAGCGGCAGATCGGCTTGTTGCGCTTTCTGGCGTTCAGATACATCATCTGCCACCAGGCCGAGCAAGAAGACAAACACGTAAACATCCTCATCAGCCAGGCGTGCGCTCACCAGTCGCTCCTTGGGCACCAGCGCCTCGGCTTGTAATAATTGGCGCGGATCGGTCCCAACCGCATGGATGATCTCTCGCTCGCCAAGCAAATAACTGACCAGTTCACAGTGCCGTCCATC
>JBNKDB010000470.1:0-1819 GCA_050288045.1 Anaerolineales bacterium
GGCGACCCCTAAAGCCCAGGAAGCTTACGAGAAATTCTACGAGACACTGGGAAGCAAGAAGGTCAATGGGCGCTATCAACCGGTGCACCACACCTTAGCGGCGCATTGGGCACGCCTGGTCGAGCTTCTGTATGCGGCAGAACGTATGGAAGAGTTGATCAATGATCCGGAAATTACCGATCCAAACACCAGAGCACCAGTTACAGAGGTGCCGACGGAGGGGGTAGGCTCGGTGGAAGCCCCGCGTGGGACGCTGACGCATCACTACTGGACAGACGAGAATGGTATTCTGACCAAAGTCAATCTGATCGTTGGAACGACCAATAATAATGCACCTATCACCTTGTCGATCAAGAAGGCTGCCAAGGCGCTGATCACGAAAGGAACTGTGGTAACGGATGGGCTGCTCAATAAGATTGAGATGGCTTTCCGCTCCTATGACCCATGCTTTGGTTGTGCGACCCACTCATTGCCCGGACAAATGCCGCTTGAGGTAAAAATCCGTGATGCAAACGGTGAGGTTATCGAAGTACTCCAACAGTATTGCTAAACCATAAAGAAATCCCCGCTCAGCAGGTTTCTGGGCGGGGATTTTTAGGTGAACCTAATAATGGTTGATGAAAGAATGCTGGTCATTGGTTTAGGGAACCCCATCCTGGGAGATGATAGGGTGGGGTGGGTGGTTGTGGAAAATGTTCAGGAGCGCTTGGGAAAGAATGGCGTGGATTATGCCTTCTTGTCAGTTGGCGGCATCCGGTTGATGGAGCATATGGTTGGGTATGACCGGGTGATCATCGTGGACGCAATCATGACCGAAGGCGGCAAGCCTGGTGAAATTCACAGTTTCCCTTTGGCCGAATTACCCGACCCGACCGGCGGGCATACCACATCTGTACATGATACCTCACTGATGACTGCGTTAGAGATGGGCAAAATGATGGATGTGTACGTTCCTGAGGATGTACATGTGATTGGCATTGAGGCGCATCGAGTATACGATTTCGCTGAAGAACTGACGCCAGATGTAGCGAATGCAGTTGGCGAAGCCGTGGATAAGGTATGCGCGTTGATCAAATAAACGACTTCAAAAGGATGGGACGATGATATCACCCGAATTACTCAGGCGTTATCCGTTCTTCGGATTTATGAACGAAGAACAGTTTCAGAAGGTAGCCATGATCTCTGAGGAGATCGAACTGGACGAAGGCGATGTGGTTTTTGAAAGTGACGCAGCCGGAGACGCGCTTTATATGTTGATGAGCGGATCTGTCGAACTCCACTATGTCGTTTTTGACCATATCAACACCGAATTGCGCAAAGAATTCCAGGTTGGCGATATCAATCCTGGCGAGGCTTTCGGCCTTTCTGCAGTGATCGAGCCGTACAAATTCACTGCGATGGCGAAGATGACTGCAAGTGGCGAAGCGATCAGAGTTGATGCGGATGCCTTATTGAAAATGTGTGGGGAAGATGCAGCCTTTGGGTATGGATTAATGACCCAGGTGGCAAAAGCAACCATGGAGCGTCTCGGATTTACGAGAACGCAATTAGCCGCAGCCTGGAACGCGTAAAAAGAAATAGTAAGGTAGACATTTCGTCTACCTTACTATTTTAATTATTAATGCGCATAGCCATTACAGCAACAAGATTATTCTCTAAATACATATTCACCTAAAAATACAAGAGTTGTTGCATTTCGACGCGAAAGTTTGTATAGTAATAAAGTGGCCTTTTGAAAAACCATAGAAACGGAGCTGTTGATATGACAAAAAACAAGGAAAACAAGAAAAATAAAGATAAAAAGAAGAAAAAGCCATCC
>JBNKDB010000471.1:0-4377 GCA_050288045.1 Anaerolineales bacterium
CCGGGAGTACAAATTATACCACTACACCCAAAATCGACAAGAGATTTCCCAGGCAGCCAGACAGGGTGATACCGATCGCGCATTTCTTCACGGAGGTAAGATCGAGCGGTGCTGGATACGTCCAGGTAATATCTTTTGGCAGGATGAGAGTCCGTCCAAATATATGATCCTGGGAAGGAAAAGATTATGGTTATCAAGAAAACACTCCAAAGTATTGTCTCCACCCTCATCCTGGCTAGTTTCATGCTGACTGCTTGTGGAACATCTGCTTCAACGCTTACACCCAGCCCGGAACCTACGGATACCCCGGAATGGTTCGACGTTGAACTGGTCGACGTGCGTACCGGTGAAACCTTTACGATGAATGATTATGCCGGAAAAGTGGTGCTGGTAGAGACGATGGCAATGTGGTGCCCTAATTGCATCTTCCAGGGCGCTGAAGTACGCAACATGCGTGAAATGTTGGGCAATCCGGAAGACCTCATCTCGGTCAGTTTGGATGTCGACGTGAACGAGGACGCCGCTGCACTCAAGGAATACACCGAAGAATTTGGCTTCGAATGGCACTTTGTGATTTCGCCACAGGCGGTTTCGCGGGCGCTTGGCAATCTCTATACCGCGCAGTACCTGAATCCGCCGCTCTCCCCCATGTTGATCATCGACCGCAACGGTGACGTCCACCACCTGGAATATGGCAAAAAGAGCGCTGAAATGCTCGTAGAAACCATCGAACCTTACCTGGCGCAAGAATAATCCATGGAGATCGCCTTCACGTCCATTGCTCTGGGGTTGCTGGCAACCACCAGTCCGTGTGTGCTGCCGCTCTATCCCGGTTTCCTGGCCTATCTGAGCGGCCAGACCGAAACAGAAAACAAGCGTCAGAAATATTTCCTGGGCCTGTTCGTGCTTGCCGGCGTATTGACAATGATGCTGGCCTTGGGAGGCTTGATCGCATTGCTGGCGGTGCCCACGGCCAATGTCCTGGCGATCATTATCCCGCTTGCAGACCTCCTGATTTTGATCCTGGGTATTCTATTGCTGCTCGACCGCAATCCCTTCAAGACTCTGCCGCAAATCCAGGTACCGGTGCTGCGTAACCCGCTGCTCAACGCCTATACCTATGGCTTGTTATATGGCCCCATCGCCTTGCCCTGTTCCGGGCCGTTGGTGGTTGGCATTTTTGCGCTGTCCTTCACCGCCGGGGAAGCCTTGAGCAAGCTGTGGGTGTTCCTGTGGTTTGGGCTGGGGTTCGGTTTACCGTTGTTTGTGCTGTCGCTATTATCGGGGGCAATGCAGCGTCAACTAACCCGCCTGTTTGCCCGTCACAGCCGGATCGTCAATCTAATTGGCGGCCTGCTGCTGATCGGGGTTGCCGTTTATGATTTGAGCAAGAACTGGGATATGCTGCGTTTGTTCTATACCTAAGTTATGGCAAGCTGGTTGTCTGGGGAAAATTAGCGCGCTTCCGGCTTGAGTTTGTACGTCAACGCGAACGCAATCAGCAAGGCCACTAACCCGCTGCCGTCGAAGATGATGAAGCGCGTGATCGTGGCCGCGGCTGCCGGGTGACCGGCAGGTAAACTCCAAAGAATGTAACTTTCCCCCACCAACCCAATCGTTTGCATGATGAGCGCTTCATAGAGCGAGACACGCTGCTTTACAGGATGATAGGCGGCGAAGGCGTAGGGTACGTTCCACATCAGGAAAAGCAGACCGATGGCGCGCACGATGGCCGCGCCGACCACCCCACTGACCTCGAACCCGGGCGCAAAGACCTGGGGGCGGATGACGAATTCCAGTCCAACCTCGACGTTGATGATGAAGACAGCCGCGATCAGCAGGCGCGCCAGCCATAACCTGTTTCTATCATTCACTGCTTGTTTCCCCACAGCGCCAGCACGGCCAGGGCGTACAAACGCTTACCGTGGTCGGTACGCCCGGCCTGGTGTTCGGCCAGTACGCGCTCGATGGTGGCGGCTTCGAACCACGCCGAGACCAGGCTGCCGGGTGCAAGTAGCAACTCACGCGCCCAACCGGCCAGCGGGCCGCGGAACCAGGCTCCCACCGGGATGCCAAAGCCCTGCTTGCCGCGTCCGGTGATCTCAGCGGGGAGATAATCGGCGAAGGCTTTCCGCAGCAGGTATTTGCCGGTACGACCGTGGATCTTATACTTTGTGGGCAGGCGCGCTGCCCAGCCTGCCAGCTCATGATCGAGGAAGGGCGAACGTCCTTCCAGCGAGGCGGCCATCGTCATGCGATCGGCCTTGACCAGCAGGTCACCGGGCAGGTAAGTGTTCACGTCTGTCGAGAGTGTACGGTCTATGAAGGTCTCTGCCGGGGCGCGCTTGAAGGCATTCACCAGATAACTTTCCGGCGCGTTCAGTTCGAGTTGTTGGCGGTATTCCGCTTTCCATAGCTCGGCCTTGAGATCGCCGTAGAAATATGATCCCCAGCGCAGGATGCTGGCGCGCTTATCGATGGCGGTGAGTTGTGCCAGACGCTTCAAACCATTCACCAGGCTGCCCCCAATCGGGCGGTTGGATTTGTCCGGGAAGAGGCCTGCCACAGCGGGAACCAGGCCGCGGGTAATGAAGCCTGGCAGTTGAGCGTAACGGTTGGCCCACGGATCGAGCCAGTAGCGCCAGTAACCGCCGAAAGCCTCATCGCCGCCGTCGCCGTTCAAGGCCACGGTGACGTACTCGCGCGTCAGATGGGAAAGGTGGTAGAGCGGTAAGGCGGAGGGGTCGGCAAAGGGTTCGCCGAAATGGTCGAGCAGGGTGTCCAGTGTGGCGGGGATGTCGCCAAAAGTGAGCGTGAACTCGTGGTGCTCGGTGGCGTAGCGTTCGGCCACGGCACGCGCATAGGGGATTTCGGAGAAACTGGTTTCCTCGAAGCCGACCGAGAAGGTTTTGACCGGTGTGCTGCTGGCTTCGGCCATCAGGGCAACGATGATGCTCGAATCGATCCCACCGCTAAGGTGTGCACCCAGGGGCACTTCGCTGATCATGCGCATGTGTACGGCTTTTGCCAAACGGGCACGCAGTTCCACGATCAGGTCGGCCTCGGAGTCGCTGTGCTTGGGGCCGTATTGCAGTTCCCAATAACGCTCGGTATGCACTCCCCCGTTTTGCCACACCAGGCGGTGGGCCGGGGGCAGCTTGTAAATACCTTCGTAGGGCGTGAGTGGTTCGGGGATGTACTGCAAACTGAGGTACAGGTCGATGGCGGGTAGGTGAATATCAGGGCACTGCGGCAGCCCGGCCAGCAAGGCGTTCAGCTCAGAGGCGAAATACAGCACGCCGTCCTGTACGCTGTAATAGAGCGGCTTTTGCCCCAGGCGGTCTCGGGCGATCAACAGGCGCTGCGCGTTCTGGTCCCACAGCGCAAAGGCGAACATGCCGCGCAAGTGGTCGACGCAGTCCAGGCCGTGTTCCTCATATAGGTGCAACACGCATTCAGTGTCGGTCTTGGTGCGGAATTTGTGGCCGCGTGCCTGCAATTCGCTGTGCAGCGCCGGGAAATTGTAGATCTCGCCGTTATAGACGATCCACAGGTTTTCGTCCTCGTTGGGGATCGGCTGGTCGCCCCCGGCCACGTCGATGATCGCCAGGCGACGCATGGCGATGCCCACCCCGGCATTGACGTAGAAACCGTCACCGTCCGGGCCACGGTGCTGGATGGTGGCATTCATGCGTTCCAGCCGTTGGCGTTCGATCGGGGCTTGATCGGCCCGGGCGATGCCGCAAATGCCGCACATTATTTTTTCTCCATAGCCTTGCGCAACAGTTCCAGGTTCTGTTTGGCGACGCCGCGCCAGGTGTAGTGCGTTTCCACGCGTTGGCGGGCGGCGGCGCCCATCTCCCGGCGTACATCCCCATTAGGAATCAATTCGCGCAAGGCGGCGCGCACGGCTTCCATGTCTTCCGGCGGGACAAGCAGGCCGGTTTCACCGGGGATGACCAGTTCTTCACTCCCGGCGATGCGCGTGGCGACTACCGGCAGGCCGCTGGCCATCGCTTCCAATACCACATTGGGCATGCCTTCATCGCGCGAGGGGTTGGTGAACAGGTTGGCCCGCTGGTAATTGATCACCATCTGGTCTTTTTCCTGCCAGCCCAGGAAGCGCACGCGGTCGTTCAGGCCTAGCGCTTCGGTTTGTGCTTGTAAGCCGGGGAGGAGCGGCCCGTCTCCGGCGATGGTAAGTTCCCAGTCCAGGTCTTTTAAACCGGCCAGGGCGGCCAGCAAAATATCGATGCCTTTCTGGTGGACGACGCGCCCGGCAATTAGCAACCGGGCGGGCAGCCACTCGCGTTCGGGTGGGGTGAACTGCGAAATTTCAACGCCGTTGGGAATGATCTGGATGGGTACCTGTGAATC
>JBNKDB010000472.1:0-10528 GCA_050288045.1 Anaerolineales bacterium
AAAAACAATATCATCTTTATGATAATGGAGGATAATATTGCTTACATTAATTATGACAAATTTCATATTAATTTGGGACATTTGTCAATGGTACTATTCTGAAAAGCCAATTATTATATGGTGAACCATAACATTTATTTGCGGCTAACCATAATAATTTACAAAGGAGTCCAGTAATGGTCTCAAGTTTTTTCTTATCATTACGAGAAGGTTTAGAAGCTGCTCTAATAATTGGGGTTCTGTTGGGCACAATCAGGAAACTCGATCACCCCAAATACTTCACTCCAGTTTGGGTTGGAACCAGTTTAGCAGTCATTCTTAGCATCGTCATCGGTATCGCTTTAAATCTATTAGGTGCAACCTTTGAAGGTCGGGCTGAACAGATTTTCGAAGGTGTTGCCATGGTTTCGGCGGCAGCTATTCTGACCTGGGCAATCTTATGGATGCAATCCCAGGCGCGAGCGATTAACAAGAAACTGGAATCTGATGTTAAACAAGCTGTGATGAAAGGTAGTAAAACTGCCTTACTCACTCTGGCATTTCTAGCAGTAATTCGAGAAGGTGTTGAACTTGCCTTCTTCTTGACAGCTGCGTCCATGAATGCAGGACGAAGCCAGGTTCTGACTGGGGCAGTCTTGGGCCTGGTTGCAGTAGTAATTCTGGCCGGCTTGCTTTACAAAAGCCTTCTTCGTTTGAATCTATCCAAATTCTTCCAGGTCACCAGCGTAATCCTGATTTTGTTTGCGGCCGGCTTGGTTGCGCATGGCATTCATGAATTCAATGAGGCCGGAGTTATCCCCGCAGTGATTGAACATGTCTGGGACATCAATCACATCATAAGCGAAGAATCCACTGTTGGAGAGTTACTAAAAGCCTTGGTTGGGTATAATGCAAATCCTTCCCTATCCGAAGTGGTTGCTTATCTATTGTATTTTGTAGTGCTTTGGTCTACCGGCAAAGTCCTTGCCCGGAGGGAACAAAAGTTGGTATCGCTGTTATCATGAATATGACAACTGAATTACACACTATCTATTTGATCGTGGCGCGCATTTCTTCGAACCCCTCTTTAGTGATCTCGCCTTTAGCATACCGTGCTTTCAAAATTTGCTCTGCATTTTGATGTCGATTTTGGGTGAAAAGATCTGTGCGCTGTGGATTATTTCCCAAGCTGCGGACAGCCCACACAACCAGCAGTACAATCCCAACTAGAATTGCGATCGTAAGGACCAGGCGGAAGATCATCCCCCATCCACAAAGACTCTTTGATTTTTACTCAAGCATTATTTGCCTTCTAATGGTAATCCGGCTGCTTCCCAGGCATTAATGCCGCCATCTAACCTGAATTTTTCTTCCTTCCAGGATTTTACATGCCTGCTATCCGGGGCGTCCTCATTCCATTTGGAGAGGATGCGGATGGTTCCATATATGCATTATTGATCCCCATTATTCAAGTAAATACAAATAAGGTGCCCAAAGATAAACTCAGGGCACCTTTGTTTTCGTTCAGGCGATCTCGAATAAAGCCGTAACGGGCTTCGGCGCGCCCAGCGCTTGCCCTCGTTTGGAGGGTGAACAGCCACCGACTTCAAGACGGAATTGGCCGGGCTCGAGCGCAAGTTCGCCGTCATCATTGTAGAAAGACATCATCTCAGGTGTAATCGTGAATTCGAGCATTTTGCTCTCACCGGCCTTGAGCATGACCCGCTCGAAGCCAACCAGATGATGGAGCGGAACAATGGTCGAGGCATGCAGGTCGCTCAAATAGAATTGGACGACTTCGGCTGCATCCAATCCACCGCAATTGATCAGGGTCAGGCTGACATTGAGGGCATCTCCCAGCGCCAGGGTTGGCTGGTCGAGTTGTAAGTCCGCATACTCGAACTGGCTATAGCTCAGACCAAAGCCGAAAGGATAAAGCGGTTCTTCGGTCATGTAACGATACGTGCGCCCATTCATCTCATAATCGTCAAAAGGCGGCAGTTGATCGAGCGACTTTGGAAAAGTGAGCGGGAGTTTGCCCGATGGCGAAAGATCACCGAAGAGCACGTCGGCAACGGCCCGACCACCTTCCATGCCTGGGTACCAGACGAAGAGAATCGCGTCCACCATGTCTTCGACCTCGCCGAATGCAATGGGGCTGCCGCCGGTCAGCACGAGGATGATGCGCGCACCATGAATAGATAATTCTTTGATGTAATCGACCTGGCTTTGGGGAAGCGAGATACTTTCGCGGTCGCCGTTCTGTGGAGAAAGCAGTGATTCGCCTTCCTCACCTTCGAGGAACGAGCTGAGACCAGCACAGACGATGGTGTAATCGGCGGATTGTGCCATGCCTGGAGCCCAGGTATCCTCGATTTCGCGCGCATGCTTTAGCGGCGTACCGGGATGATATTCCAACCCCATGCCTTCAGGGACACGCCCGGTGATCCCTTCGAGCAATGTGATCATTTGATTATTGAAGCCATAATAGTTGGCGAGGAGAACTTCCAGGCTTGTAGCAGTCGGGCCGGTAACAAAGATCTTCTTGGTGGAAGGCTTGATCGGCAAGATATCGCCCTCATTCTTGAGCAAGACCACTGCTTCGGTTGCGGTTCGATAGGCAAGCTGGCGATGGGCATCACAGGCAATCACATCTGTGGATATGTTTGCATATGGGACTTCATCATCGGGGTCGAACATGCCCAGTTTGAAGCGCGTGTTGAGGGTATGCTCAAGAGCGCTGTCCACATCGGATTCTGTAATGAGGCCGCGTTGAATAGCTTCTGGAATCTCACTATAGACATGATCACAGCCAAGATCACAGCCATGCTTCAATGCCAACGCGGCAGATTCAACCGCATCCGCAGTGATCTTATGATTCAAATGAAAGTCCGATAATGCCAGACAATCCGAAACAAAATGACCTTGGAATCCCCACTCCTCGCGCAGGATATCTTCGATAAGCAGTTCGCTGGCGCAACAAGGTTCATCAAGGGTTCGATTGTACGCCCCCATCACCGATTCGACCTTCGCATCCGTCACTAATTTCTTGAATGCCGGAAGGTAGGTATCATAGAGTTCCCGCAAAGAAATAACCGCATTGAACGAGTGCCGGTCTTTCTCAGGGCCAGAATGAACTGCGTAATGTTTGGCACATGCCGCGGACTTGAGATATTTGGGATGGTCACCCTGCAAACCTTTCACGAATTCGGTTGCCAGCTCGCCGGTTTGATACGGGTCTTCCCCCCAGGTCTCCTGCCCCCGCCCCCAACGCGGGTCACGGAAGATATTCACATTGGGTGACCAAAAGGTAAGTCCCTGATATTGGGCAGTATAGCCGTTGCGCCGCAACGCGGCGTGATACTTGGCACGGCCTTCGTCGCTGATCGCCGTAGCGACCTGATGGATCAATGCTTTATCCCAGGTTGCGGCCATTGCAATCGCTTGTGGGAAGACCGTCGCACGTCCATTGCGGGCGATACCATGCAATGCTTCGTTCCAGTAGTTGTAAGCCGGGATATGCAAACGTGGAATGCCATGCGCTGGATGGCTCATCAAGCCAACCTTTTCTTCCAGCGTCATCCGACCGATCAGGTCCTTCACCCGTTCCGAAAAGGGAAGGGACGTATCCAAATAGGGAAGTTGCTCTATATTATTGCCCACGCGCACGGATCACTCCTTGGGAAGATACTGACCGTGCCCTCACCCAGCTGGTTCTTGTCGGGAGAGGGATTAGGTCACAGTTATTTTTCAAAACCTAGATCGCCAAACAATTTGGGGTTCGCTCGTAACCAGAACGAGTTTTTTGTTTCCGTTTTCCAATTGTCGATGATATCAGCGTCCAACAGCCGGCTTTCGCCGTCATTGAGATAAATCACGGCACGGACAACATCATTGTTGTCAGCCACGAATTGGAAGAAAGGCGAAAACCATTCTTCCCAACCTGCCCCCTGCGAACCAGCGGTAATTACTACAGGTTTGAAATGCTCCCGGGCAAACTGGAACGCTTCATCTGCGCACTGGTAATTCGCTCCAATCCAATCAACCGACTCATCACCGGGATAAAACTCGGCGATATTGGCGGTTTCGCAAGTAGCTGCTTCCCACACAAAGGCAACGTTCTGGCTTTCCTTTGCTTGCATCCGCTCCCAAATCCTGTTCCACGCAGCCTTATAGGTATCGGGGGTGGCATTCGCGCCAAAGCCAAGGTGGAGGTAAATTGGGCGGTTATAGGCAATCAGGGTATCGAGCAGTACATCTATTTGCTCATCGGTAATGTTGAGTGAATCATTCAAATTGGCCGTGACGGATAACGTACTGTTCGGATATTTGCTCGCCAGATAGTCGAGATCCTCGCTACTGCCGATTTGCAAATCGACATTCGCAGCAACCCCACCTGGCCCGCTGAAAGTGGCACCAAAGTAGGCATCGGCACTTTCAATATCCTGGCCGACAAGCAGCAAGGCTTTCCCTGAAAGTGGCGCAAATTTGCCGGTCACCTCGGGTTTCGGGGTCGGAAATACCTGTCCTTCGGGTGCCATACCCGGTTCATAGATGCGGAAGTTGCCGCTGACCTGCAACAAACCAAGCATCATCAGCAAACCATCATAGTAACGATATTCACCAGTTGGGATGGGTTCATCCCAAAGAGCTTGCACGAACGGTTCGCCGATCTCACGGTCAGCAGCGAGCGCAGCGACGGCATTCGTCGCCATCAAGCCGGAGGAGCGATGCCCCACTTCCGGTTCGCCGGTCAATAAGTACTCAGCTTTGTAATCATCGATACCTTGTGAAGCAAAGAAACTCAACAAACGGTTCGATTGTTCCACATGCCATTCATCCGGTGCAAACCAGACATAGTCCATGCCGACATTTGCCCCCACCCGGAAAGCATCATAGCGGAAATTACCATTGTATGCGTCATTATAGGGCGTGCCATCAAAGTAAGAATAGTTTGGGGCCAGGCCGGTTTGTGGATTGACCGCGGTTTTCAAATACGCCCGGCTCACAGTCACAGCATCCGCCCAGAATTCGTTATCTTTGTCTGCCCAAAGCGCCCAAAGTTCGTAGTAGTGCGGCATGTGGTACGACGGATCAGTAAACTGGGAGTTCTGCCCCAATTGCGGGACAAAAACGACCTGCTTGGTTTCTGGATCGAAGAGATCGGTAGCCAGGTCACCGCGGTTATCGTCATGTAAAGCCGTATCGAGAATAGCCTGCGCTTCGGCGCGGTAGTTATAGATCCCTTCCCCACTGCCCCAACGGCCATCAGCGAAGAACAAAGCCGTGATGAACCAGACTTCACCATCCGCGGCGGGGTTGGCGGCAAGCTGGGTACCATCCGTTTCGCAATGCCAGGCGAAGTAACCTTTGTATCCCCCATCGGTCTGATACATGTAAGTCTTGGTCCATTTCCAGATGCGGTCGAACTCTTCCTTCTTATTCAACTGGACGGCGATCATCATGCCATAGGACATACCTTCGCTGCGTACGTCTTGATTGGCGATGTCAGAGATATAGGCCATATCAGAGCCGACCGGATAATAAACGCGTTCTGTAGCATCATCACCGTAGAAGAGTTGGTTAAAAGCCGCATCGAGCTTTGCCTGAATCTCTTCATCGCTCTTGCCGAGATAATCCTTGAACAAATTGGGGTATTCACCCGTTTCGAAGGCAGCGCTGGCCGGAACAGGCGTGGGCGGGGCTTCGGTTGGCGGTACGGTCGTCGGCGTTGCTGGCGCAACGGTCGGTGCAGGAGAAGGTACGCCACAAGAGGTAAGCAAAATTGTGATTAACAACAAACCGGTGAGAAAACGTCGAGATACAGACAAAATTTCACTCCAAAAAATTAGCATTCGTGATGAATATTTCGCGCCCTGCTATGAAGGGGCAGCAAATCTAGAAAATACTCACGTGGGGAGGCAATCCAACAACAATTACCTCCATCCACCCGACAAGTAGAAGGAACCGAGAAAAGCCCTGAATGCATCCGGGACGAAAGGTTCACATCCTCCAGGAATCTAGCCCTTGATCGCACCTGCAGTAAGACCGGAAACGATCTGGCGCTCGGCAAATATGTAGAAAATGATCGTCGGCAAGGCCGATAAGGCCACAAAAGCGGACACCAACGACAGATCCTGCCCATACTGCCCCTGGAACTGCATCGTCCCCAACGGCAGCGTCCACAGCTTGTCAGTGTTCAGCACCACCAACGGCACCAACAGGTCATTCCAACTGATGATCATCGTCAAGGCCGCCACCGCCGATAACGCCGGCCGCGCCAGCGGCAGCAAGATCCGCCAGAAGAAATCAAATGCCGTGCACCCATCAATATACGCCGCTTCCTGCAGCTCTGCCGGGATCGAGGCAAAGAAGCCCCGCAAGATCATGATGTTCCCCGAGATCTGAAAGGCCGTCTGCACCACGACCACCCCCCACAGGCTGTCGATCAAACCCAACTGGCGCAATACGAAATACACCGGCAAGATCGCCACGTTGATCGGGAACATCAGCCCCATCGTGAACAAATTGAAGATCAAGCCCTTGCCCCGAAAATCCATGCGGGCAAATACAAACGCCGCCAGGCTGCATATCACCACCACCAGCACCGTGACCACCACCATCACCGTCAAACTGTTCCGCAGCATCGGCCAGAATGAATAGGATGGGTTGTCCAATATCAACGTTATGTTTTCCCAACGCGGCGGGATAGGCAAGGAATATGGATGCGATAAGAGTTCACCGCGCGTTTTCAGCGCTCCGAACGCCAGGATCACGATCGGAACGAACACGATCACCACGATGACCGAAAGAATGAAATACTGCAGAGCCCTTACTGATATCCTGCTCCATTTTAGACTGGGGAGACGTTGTTGCGTTTCCATTTCGCTTTCATCCTCTCTAGAGACCACTCAGGTAATCCGGCCGGCGCGTCAGCCCTTGATAGATCAACGAAAAGATCAGACACAGTACGAACATGTAGATCGCCACTGCCGACCCATAGCCTAGCTGAAATCGCACAAATCCAAAACGATACATGTATGTCGCCAGGGTTTCACTGGCATTCACCGGTCCGCCCTTGGTCATGATCCACACCAGAATGAACTGCTGGATCGATCCCAGCACCGATAGATACACCGAGGTGCGAACCGTGCTCTGCAACAACGGCATCGTGATGTGGAAAAAGCTCTGGAAGCGGTTGGCGCCATCGATGCGCCCGGCTTCTTCCAACTCTGCCGGAATGTTCTGCAGACCGGTCATGAACAATAACATATGATAGCCAAAGTACTTCCACGTCAATGCTGCAAAGATCGATGGCATCACCAGGCTGGTGTTCCCCAGCCAGGCTTGCGCCTGCCCCCCCAGCAGCACGATCACCGCATTGATAAAGCCCCGCTCCGGGTCCGGGTTCAATATGAACAACCACATCAGTGCCGCGATCACTTCCGAGAGCACATACGGCATGAAGAAGATCACCCGGAAGACCACCCTCCCCGGCAGGTCTCGCCCCACCAGCACCGCCAGCATCAGCGATAGCGGCAGTTGCAGGAACAGCGAGAACGCTATGATGAACAGCCCATTGCGCAGTGCAACCAAAAAGACCCTGTCCTTCAGGATATTCTTGAAGTTATCCACCCCCACAAAGTCTACCGCCGGTCCAAATCCATTCCAATCGAACATACTGTAATAGATCGATTGAAAGATCGGGTACACCACAAATGTCAGAAACAGGATTATGGCTGGTAACAGAAAAAAGAAGATCACCATTTTATCCTGCAGTTTTTGCCGTACCCCTGTCGCCGGCTTCAATTTGAAGATATCCGGAATGGTGGGTAATGATTGCATATCAGCCTCCAATACAACCTTACTTGCGGGGATCGGGCTGTTCCCAGCCGATCCCCGCTTTCTTGTGCTTCTTACTTACTTATCTAGTTCCTGTTGGGCAGAGTTCTCTACTTCTTGTGCTGCCTGCTCAGGCGTCAACGTGCCCGCAAACAAGCCCTGGGTGGCGTCATTGATGACGGAACCCATCGCCGGCGGCAGCGCCTGGTCATAGTACAGCTGGAAGTACTGCGCCTTGGCCAACTGCTCTTGCAAGGTGATCATCAGCGGGTCGGTCATCCCTACTTCGCCACCCTTTACAACCGGGATGGCTACGCCGATTTCAGCCAATTGCGCCTGCGCATCTGCGCTGGTCAGGTACTTGACGAAGTCGATCGCTTCGGGGGATGCGTCTTTGCCGATCGCAAAGCCGTTGCCACCACCCACTGCGTCGTTGGGATCGCCTGCCCCGCCTTCAACTGCCGGGAAGGGGAACCAGCCCAGGTCGTCGCCGATGCCCAGCTTATCTTCGCTGTTGTCGTTCTGCACCGCCGGTGCCCACTGTCCCATCAATTCCATGGCTGCCTTGCCGTTCCCCATCGCGGTGGCTTCATCACCATAGGTCGCTCCCAGGAAACCATCCTGGAAGGGTTCCATCGCTACCAGTTCCTGGATCATCGCACCAGCCTGTACAAACGGCTCGTCCGTGAACGATCCTGTCCGCAGCAATGCCCCTTCGAAGTTCTCTTTCCCGCCCAGGCGGGTCACCAGGTATGCCCACATGTGCATCCCAGGCCATTTGTCGCCTTCACCCAACGCAATCGGGGTGATCCCGGCGGCCTTGAGTTTCTCGACATCTTCAAGGAATTCCGCCCAGGTCGTCGGCGGGGCTTCGATGCCTGCCTCTGCGAAGAGCGCTTTGTTGTACCAGAAACCGATCATGCCCATGTCCCACGGCACGCCATAGTTCTGGCCTTTGTATGCATACACGCCCAAGGCGCCCGGTGCAAAGGTGTCGCGCCATGCGCCGCCGTCTGCATCCAGATCGGCTGTGATGTCTTTGAGCAATCCGGCTTCGGCGTATTCATTCATTACGCCACCACCCCAGCTCTGGAAGATATCGGGGGCTTCGCCCGATTGCATCACGGTGGTCAGCTTGGTCTTGAAGGCTTCATTCTCCAGCACGGTGATCTCAATGTTGACGTTCGGGTGAGCGGCCATGTATTCGTCGGCAAATTTCTGCCAGAGGGCCTTGTGCTCTTCCGCCGTTGAGATGTGCCACCAGGTGATCGTCACTTGCTCTGCCGGTTCGTCGGCCGGTTCATCGGCCGGCTCATCTGCCGGGGCATCGGCCGGTTCGTCGGCCGGTTCGTCTGCTGCGGGTGCCGCCGGTTCGTCTGCTGCTGGAGCAGGCTCTTCCGTTGGTGTGCCACATGCAGAGAGAGCAAATGCGGCAATGAGCAAAATGCTCAAAATTGTATAAATCTTGCGAGACATTTTTCTTCTCCTTTTTCAATGATCGAATTTACGAATCTGTTGTTTCGAACGAGTGAAGCGAATATTAGCGTATAATTTGTGAGTGTTGATACTCCTTTCTGTGTGAGGGGATCCACACTACAGGGTCGGTTGCCTTGGTGGGTTGACCGACCCTATTTTTAGTGATTGAACAGATCCACGGATGATTAATTCTGTCGGCAATTTCATTTGGTCAGTTTCTTTCTCAGGCTTAGTAAGAATATCAATGAGCATTTGAGTCGCAACCCGCCCCATCTGCTCGAGTGGTTGACGAACAGTCGTCAGGGCAGGGCGAACCATCGCCGACTGAGGAATGTCATCGAACCCCAAAATAGAAATATCTTCCGGTACACGCAGGCCGCGGTTACGAACCGCATCCATTGCACCCATCGCCATAACATCATTAGAAGCAAAAATAGCAGTAGGAATATCTCCCAAATCCAGCAAAGCAGACGCCCCAGCGTAACCATCTGGCTGGTCGAATGTTCCTTCATAGATCAAATCAGGATCTTCGGGGATATGATGCGTACGCAATGCCGACTTGTATCCGTCCAACCGGTCTGTGGCAGCGCCCAGATCCATGGACCCGGTAATAAAACCGATTCTTTTGTGTCCAAGCTTGATCAGGTACTCTGTAGCTTTATACGCGCCCTGCCAATTCGTTGCGCCAACGGAAGGACACGGTTCATTTGAACCTTGATGGTCGACGAGCACGAAGGGGAATTTTCGACGGGTGAGTGTACTAATATAATCGGAAGGGTTTCGAGGAAGCACGAATAAAAGGCCGTCCACCATGCCTTCCACCATATTTGCAACATAATTGGACTCTTTGTCAGCCATTCGATGGGTGGTAAAAAGCATAAGATCGAGCTGGCTCATGCCTAGTTCAGTGTCAATTCCCCGCACAATTTCACCAATATAGCCTGTGCCCAAGTCGGGAACCAATACACCAATGATATTGGTTTTACTCCCTTTCAACCCGCGCGCCTGCCGGTTGGCAACATACCCCAATTCTTTTGTTACGGCCAAGACTCGTTCACGCGTTTCATCAGCAACGTGAATGTCATTGTTAATGACACGTGAAACGGTACCAAGTGATACCCCCGCCTTTTCGGCGACTTCCACAATTGTTACTCTTGAAGAGTCTCGTTTTCTCATAATTTGGAAACGTTTACAAAAATTCCAGTTTTATTCACTTAACCAACATGCTTTT
>JBNKDB010000473.1:0-4488 GCA_050288045.1 Anaerolineales bacterium
CAACGATAAGGAAATCATCTTGTTGGAGGATGCCCTCCCAGAACTAGAAGCCGATTTGGGCGCCGTGCTGGAAATCCAATTAGAAGACAATAGTATCCGACAGATGCCGGTCGTGGGCATCGCCAAGGATTACACTGCCGGGATCGAACTCTCCATGAACAGCAAGGTCGGTTTCATTAGCTATGATACGCTGGAAGCGCTGCATGAAACGCCTTACTACAACACCCTGGTCGCGATCGTGTCGGGAGACCGTGACGATCTGGCACACGTCCAGACAGTTGCCGATCAGATCACCGACCAGGTCGAAGACAGCGGCCGCGTGGTTTACAACAGCAAAGCCAAACGTGCCAGCACCCACCCCTATGAGAATTACACTGCTGCCATCACCAACATCCTGGGCCTGATCGGCATCATGGTGCTGGCGTTGAGCGGCTCACTGGTGATCAACACCATGAATGCCGTAATGGCCCAACAAATGCGCCAGATCGGGGTGATGAAACTGATCGGGGCACGCCGCCACCAGGTCATCAGTATGTACATCACCCTGGTGCTATTCTTTGGCTTGCTTTCGTTGGTAATTGCCGTACCCGCCAGTGCGTATGCTGCCTACCAGATTTGCGCCAGTGTGGTCGATATCATGAACAGCAAACTGACGGTAGATACCCAGGTGCCGCTGCTCCCTTCCGTGATCCTTTTGCAAGCTTTCATCTCGCTGTTGGTGCCCGTCGTAGCTGCCTTCTTCCCCATTCTAAAAGGTTCGCGCGTCAGCGTTGAACAAGCGCTGAGCGGCGACCTGATCTCGCAATCCGACAAACAAACCATCTTCGACCGCTGGCTCGATAAGTTGCAGGCCATCAAAGGTATTTTGCTGCTTTCCCTACGCAACACATTCCGGCAGCCACAGCGCCTGTTCTTAACCATCTTTACCCTGGCATTAGGTGGGTCGATTTTCATCGCCGTGTTCAACGTTGAAGTCTCGCTGGACGAACAAATCAACCGCATCCTCAACTATAGCTCCGCCGATATCTACCTGGATTTTGAGCGCGATTACAACATCGAAGAGGTCGAACGCCTGCTGTATACTGTCCCCGGGGTCACCTACGTCGAATATTGGCTAGGTGCCAACGCCCAAATAGACCTGAACGGGCAGCCGGAAACCATCTCAGTGGTAGGCCCTCCAAATGATTCTCAACTTGTCGATCCCATTGTCCAATATGGGCGTTGGGTACAACCCGAAGAACGCAATGCCCTGGTCGTCAATGATGCTTTTTGGAACATCTACCCCGACCTGGCTCCCGGCGATCAGATTGAACTTACCATCAACGACCAGGAAGATACCTGGACGGTAGTCGGCATCTTCCATTATTCCGGCCTGGACACCAAAGTAGGCTACACCAACATGGCGACCATGGAAGCACACCTGAACGAATATACGCGCGCCAACAATTTCCGCATCGTTACCGAGCAGCACGATCTGGCCTACCAGCTTGCCAAGGCCGAAGAAATCGATGACCGCTTCCGAGATCAGGGTTTCGCAATCGCAGCGGTAACGGCAGTGGAAGACCGCTTGCAGAACCTGACCGAGAAACTGGATATTGTGATTTATGTACTGCTTGTGCTGGCTGTGCTCACCGGCCTGGTGGGCAGCATCGGCTTGAGCGGCATGCTGGGGTTGAATGTGCTCGAACGTACCAGTGAGATTGGCATTCTGCGCGCAATCGGCGGCTACAATCAAGTGGTCGCTCGGCTGGTCTTGTTCGAAGGCATGGTTGTCGGCGTAGTCAGCTATGTCATCGGCGCACTCATTTCCTTCCCGATCACAAAAATCCTGGCCGATGTGATCAATCTGGCGATCTTCAAAGCGCCTGCCGAGTACACAATCACGCCGCGCGGCTTCCTGATCTGGCTGCTGACCGTGCTGGTGATGTCGCTTTTCGCCAGCCTGTTTCCCGCCCGCAACGCCACCCGCCTGACCATCCGCGAAGTGCTGGCGTACGAGTGATAGAATCGCATTCATGAAGCATGAGGTAAATGCCGACGTCGCCGCCGTGCTGGCAACCGAACTGCGCTGGGTGCAAGCCCATCTGGAGATGGACCTGGACGCCATTGAAGACATTCTCTCGGACGATTACCGCCAGTTGCAGCCGGATGGCTCGACCATCGGCAAGCGAGAGCTGCTGGCCTCGTATGGTTCCGGGGAACGCTACTGGGAGATCGCCGAGAGTTCCGGCCACGATATCCAGATCATGGGGGATGTCGCCGTCATGCTGGCGCGCTGGCGCGGTAAGGGCATTAATGCCGGGCAACCATTCGACTACCGCGCGCCTTTCGTGTGCATCTACGTGCGAGAGGCCGGGGCCTGGAAACTGTACCTGGATGCCTCCATGCCGCCCACGGCCTGATCTGTGTGTGGTATGATGTGAAAAATTCTTGACTTTTCTCAAGTGAAAGTCGCTTTGCGATTTTCGCCATTGTCGCTATGCAAAACGATCCCGAAAACCCCATCTATACCTATCAATTCACCGTCCCGGAATCTGCCGTGGATGGCAACGGCCACGTCAATAACGTTATGTACGTGCAGTGGATGCAAGACGCCGCGGTAAAGCATTACGATTTCATCGGCGGCACCGCCCTGATCCGGGAAATAGGCTGTACCTGGGTGGTGCGCGAGCATAAGATCGAGTACCTGCTCCCGGCTTATGCGGGCGAGGAGATCGCGGTGCAGACCTGGGTGGCGGATATCCGGCGGGTGCGCTCGCTGCGCAAGTACCGCTTCGTGCGCCTGGCCGACGAACAAACCCTGGTGCGCGGTGAAACCGATTGGGTGCTGGTGGATGCCAAAACCGGCCACCCGCAGCGCATCCCGCCCGCAGCCGCCAATATTTTTCGTCTAAAACCCTGATACCACTAACCGGCCCAGATCTTGAGCCGGTTTAGATTTTAAGTGAGTTGGAGAAGATATCGATGTTTGTACAGGTACTCGGCTTTTATATTTTGACCTGGTTCTGCCTGGTGCTGCTGGGCGGCCTTCAACAAGCCAGCGGCGTGCTCCCGGCCGAGATCGGCCTGGCGCAGTGGGGGCCAGGGTTAGCTGGCTTTTTAATGGTGTTAATCTTCCGCAAGGCCGGTCTCAAGCTGACCTTCTTCTCGAAAGGCACCCCAGGCCTGCGCTACCTGGCCGCTGCCCTGATCCCGGTGGGGGTGAGCCTGGTTGTGCTGCTGGTCAGTATGCCGCTCACCATTGAAAGCAGCCCGTCGCCCTATAATTCGCTGCCGCTCGTGCTGCTGTGGATGCCGCTCGGGGCGCTGGGCGAGGAGATCGGCTGGCGCGGCTATTTGCACAAACGCCTGGACGGCCGCCTGCGCGGGATCGTCTCGTCCGTCATCGTCGGGCTGCTGTGGATGCCCATCCACGTACATTTCTTCGCCGCAGGGCCGCTCTTCCTGTTCTTCTTCGCCCTGCTGTTGATCACCTACTCGGTCGTGATCTACGCCCTGGTGCAGGATAGCGATTTCAGCATCCTGGTAGCGACAATCTTCCACTTCGCCGTCAACCTCAGCAACCTGCTCTTCCTGGACAAGCTCTACGACACCACCTTCATGGCCGTCAACGCCCTGGTCTGGGTGGTCGTGGCTGCGGTGGTAGTTGGGATCAAAAAGGAAATCTTTTTCGCTCAAAAGCAGTAGTCACCTGGCCGCCATCGGCATCGAAAGCGCCTACATCACCGGCTACAGCGCCGCAGCCAACAGCCTACACGAAAAGCTCGGCCCCTGCCAGCACAAACAGTGGCTTCATTATGAGTTAAGGGGGTAGAAGATTTTCCTGGGGTAAAAAATTTGCTTGCCCGATATATACAAAGCTCATGCAGCAAGTAACTGCATTATCCTATTCTTACAATTTGCCAGATCACTTTCAATTTCACATTCCCAAATAACGAGAACTTTCCACCCCATTTCCTCCAATGCCTTGATTTTCCGTTTATCTCTTTCTCGATTAGCTTGGAACTTCTTTCGCCAAAACTCTCGATTGGTCTTTGGAAGTTTAGGCTTACAGTAAGGGCATCTATGCCAAAAGCAGCCATTTACAAAGACAGCTATCTTTTGTTGGGGAAATGCAATATCAGGAGAGCCAGGAACTTGTTTCCAATTAAGTTTGAAACCACTAATACCTGCACGAACAATTGCCCCTCGTAGACTCAACTCTGGCTTGGTATTCTTCCCCCTATTCGACTTCATTATTTTAGTTCTAACCGGATCATCGGTTCGGGGATATTTTGTCATAAGAAGGTAATGGAACTATCCGTTACTTAACAAACGTCAAGCCCCTATTACAGGAGATCTTACTGACCACTCATAAACTGTTTGACTGTTGCGACAATATTATGGAACACTGAGGTCAATTTTATTTTTGCCTCTTCTGTCAACCGGGCTGCATGCATAACTGAATTTCTAAGCGGCTTATACGGCTTGTCTTCATCCTTGAGTATT
>JBNKDB010000474.1:0-3792 GCA_050288045.1 Anaerolineales bacterium
CCGCCAATTACGGCCACGGACACAGTCACGCCGACAATCAGCGCGTCACCGTCGTCCCCAGCAACCGGTGAACCATCCATAACCTCCACCATTACACAAACACCCACAGATGCACCGACGCGCACCCAGTTCATTCCACCAACGTACACGCGCACGGCCACATCGACAGTCACCATCACCCCCAGCTACACCGCACCACCTACAGCAACCAATACGTTGCCGCCTAGCAATACGCCAACAATTACATCTACACCTGTTCCACCAACACTTACTAGAACACCTACACTTACAGCAACTTCATCACCAACTCTAACTCCAACAGCGGCAATTTCTCCATCACCTACTCCTTAAGGAAAAGCGCAACGCTTATGTCTGACACCAAAGAATTCCTCAAGCAAATGATCGCCGAGTCGGGCTTGTCCGGCTATGAAGCGCCCATCCGCGCGGTAATTGAAACCGAATGGCAAGCCTTGACCGATGAACTCAGCGTCAGCCGTCTAGGCAGTTTGCACGCGCTGCGTCGCGGCAGCGGCCCGCAGCCCCGCCAGTCGGTGATGGTCGCTACGCACATGGACGCCATCGGCCTGATGGTGACCGGCATCAAAGCGGGCTTCTTGCACATCACCCAGATCGGCGGCATCGATCCGCGCGTACTGCCCGGCCAACTGGTCACCGTGCACACCTCCGACGAAGCGCTGCCCGGCATCATCGTGCAGCCACCCGCCCATACCTTGCCAAGCGAATATCAGAGTGGCCCGGTGCCACTAACCCACTTACTGGTCGATGTCGGTTTGCAGCCCAAGCAAGTGGCCGAAATAGTCAAGGTCGGTGATCTGGTTTCTTTCGCCAGCGAACCAACCGAAATGGATGGCGAACTGATCGTCGGGCATTCTTTGGATAACCGTGCCTCGGTTGCCGTACTCACCGAAACACTGCAATTGCTACAAAATCGCAGCCACCCATGGGATGTCTGGGCCGTAGCCTCCGCGCAAGAAGAAGAAACCCTCGGTGGGGCATTGACCTCCGGCTACGCTCTCGAGCCCACGATTGCCGTGGTCATCGACGTGACCTTCGCCAAAGGCCCGGGAACACCCACTCATGAATCCTACGAAATGGATAAAGGCCCGACCATTGGTTGGGGGCCAAACATCCACCCTAAGCTGTACAAATTACTCAAAGAATTGGCCGACAGCCTGGAAATTCCGGTGCAGAAAGAGATTTCACCGCGCATGTCCGGCACCGACGCTATCGCCACCCAAATCGTGCGCAATGGTATCCCCACCGTATTGATCGGCATCCCCTTGAATTATATGCACACCCCGGTTGAAGTCATCAGCATGAAGAATGTCCGCCGTGCTGGGCGCTTACTGGCAGAGTTCATCGCCGGGCTGGATGCCGACTTCATGCAGAAATTATCCTGGGAAGAAGCCTAGGCAGGGGAAAAAGGACACTCCAATGACAATAACCAAAAACGAAAACTGGAAAGCTCCCCGCATTGGCAATACCCAGATCGGTTTATTAGAAAAACTCTCCAACGCTTGCGCTGTTTCCGGTAATGAAGATGAAGTGCGCAAGCTCGTGCTGGAAGAAGTTAGACCGCTTTTAGACGAAAAGAACGACAGCCTTACCATCGACGCCATGGGCAACGTACTGGTTTCCAAGCGCGGCAGCGGCCGCAACCGGCCGCGCGTTATGCTCTCGGCCCACATGGATGAAGTCGGCTTCATGATCACCCACCATGACGGTGACGGCCTGTTCCGCTTTGCCGCAGTCGGCGGGATCGACTCTCGCCAGTTGGCCGGCAAACCGGTTTCGGTCGGGTCGGATCATCTCCCCGGCGTGATCGGTGCCAAGCCCATCCACCTGACTACTGCCAGCGAACGCAAGAACACCATCGATATCGACGCCCTACGCATCGACATTGGTCCGGCCAGCAAGAGCAAGCTCAATCCCGGCGATTGGGCTACCTTCGCCACCAAGTTCATGCAAATTGGACCCAGCTTGCGCGGCAAGGCCCTCGATGACCGCATCGGCGTCGCCACCCTGATCACCCTGCTCAAGAATGCCCCAACAAATATCGATCTGCTGGCGGCCTTCACCGTACAAGAGGAAGTTGGTTTACGCGGCGCCCAGGTTGCCGCCCACGCCCTCGATCCCGACATGGCAATCGCATTGGATGCTACCCCGGCCATGGATATGCCCACCTGGGACGAAGAGGACGAGAATACACTGTACCGTTCCAAACTCGACGCCGGCCCGGCGATTTACCTCGCCGATGGAGCCACACTCTCCGACCCGCGCTTGATCAACCATCTCAAGGCAGTTGGCGATACCTACAACATTACCTACCAACTACGCCAGCCTGGTGGTGGCGGCACCGATGCAGGCGCGATCCATAAACAGCGCTCCGGTATTCCCAGCGTCTCGGTTTCCGTACCCTGTCGCTACCCGCACACCGCCGCATCGCTCACCCGCCTGGCGGATTGGCGCAATTATGTCGCCCTGATCCACGCCGCGCTGTCGCATATCGATAAAGACACCCTGAAAGCTGCCCGCTAAATACGCTCAGAGAAGGAATATCGCATGAAATCGTTGATCCAAAAATTAGTTGAAGCCGTTGGCCCTTCGGGCTATGAAACCCAGGTGCGTGAACTGGTTATGGAAGAAGTCAAAGATCACGTCGATTCCTGGAAAGTCGATCCACTTGGCAACCTGATTACCCGTAAAGGCAAAAAGGGTAAAGACGGCCTGACCATTATGCTGGCCGCTCACCTGGACGAGATCGGCCTGATGGTCACTCACGTAGACGACAACGGCTATGCCCGCTTTACCCAACTCGGTTTCCTTTTCCCCATCAATGTCACTGCCGGGCGCGTCCAATTCCTCAATGGCCCCAAAGGAGTGATCGGCCTGGACGCCTCGAACGATTCGATCTACAAAACAGACGGCCTGGACAAGATGTTCATTGACCTGGGCGTAGACAACAAAGCCGACTGCCCGGTAGGGATTGGTGACGTCGCCGCCATGATGCGCCGCTTCGAAGATTTCGGTGACCGCCTGGTCTCGAAATCCATGGATGACCGCATCGGCGTGGCTGTGCTCGTTGAAACCCTCAAGCAACTCAAAAATACACCGCACGAAGTTGTCGGCGTGTTCACCGTGCAGGAAGAAGTCGGCACACGCGGCGCTACCCCGGCCGCCTACGATGTCGACCCAGACATCGCAATTGCCATCGACGTCTGTCCTACCGGCGATACCCCCAAGTCGAAGACCAATCAGATCAAACTCGGCAATGGCCCGGCCATCAAGATCCGCGACGCCGGTATGCTCGCCGATCCAGCCGTAATCGCCTGGATGGAAGCAGGCGCCAAGCAGGCCAAACTACCCACCCAGCGTGAAATCCTGCTGCGTGGCTCGACGGATGCACGCGCCATGCAGCTCGTGCGCGGCGGTGTCCCCGCGGGATGTGTTTCCATTCCTTGCCGTTACGTACATTCACCCTCCGAAATGGTCGATTACAACGACGTCCAAAACGCCGTCAAGCTGCTGGTGCATCTATTAAGTAAACCTGCTAAACTCTAGGATGAATAAATTCGCGCGTTCGATTGCCGTTCTCCTGACTCTGCTACTGGTTGGCTGTTCCGGAATTACTCTACCGGGTAGCACGTCACCCACGGAAGGGATTACGCCGTCGCCGCAACCCACCACTCAAATCGATCAGACCCCCACAGCGGAAGAAACCGTTCCTCTGAACCTGCAAATCTGGGTTCCGCCGGAGTTCGACCCGGCTGC
>JBNKDB010000475.1:0-4862 GCA_050288045.1 Anaerolineales bacterium
CAAGCCTGGACGTTGATTGCCAGTCTCTTCTCGTGGATTATTCCCTTTGTCTTATTCCTTGGCCTTTATCGCTGGGTACCGAATACCACAGTGACGTGGCAAGCGGCCTTATTCAGTGCGATGGTGATCACACTGCTATTGCGATTCACTTCAAATGGTTTTAATTGGTATCTGAGCAGCGGGCTGACGAATTATGAACTCGTTTATGGGTCGCTTAGTGCGATCGTGATCCTGCTATTCTGGATTTATATCAACAGCCTGATCATATTCTTCGGCGCCAATCTGTGTGCCGCTATAAATCAATATGTGCAAGTAGATGATACGTCGATGAACTGATGGGATACTGGTCGTTTAGAGAATGGGGTAACGGAGAGAATGCCGCCACACGCTTTGTTTCACATACTCAGCAGCAGATAGCCCAGCAGGCCATTGGCCGCATGCCAAAAAGTGCCCGGCAGAATGCTGCGTGTACGTAAGTAAAGGTATCCCCAGATCAAACCGCTGGGATAGCCGATGCTAAAAATATGCAGCAGTGCTTCAGAAAATGGGGCGCCGTTCATCATTTGGATGGGCAGGTGCATGGTATTGAATAAGAGTGCAGAAAGCACCAATGCGTTGAGTGGGTTTTGGAGAACTTTTTCAAGGCGGGGGAGTAAAAAGCCGCGGAAGAAAAGCTCTTCTGGAAGCGCATTCACGAATATGCCGATCAGATATAAGCCCAGCGTTATGTGTAGCGGCTTTTGTAACAACACCCCAGTAACCAGTCCAAAGAGCGTGGTCAGCCCAACCAGCAGACCGGCAAGCTTCCAGTGTGGGTGCCTGAATCCCATATCTGCCGGGCGATACCCTAACATGAGGAGAACCAGGATCGTTGGAATCAACTTCTTGAGTGTGCTGGAAATGGCGAGATAGGTATCCATCAAGGCCCACTCCGGGATACCTGGTACATTCGCGGTGAATGTATAGATCTGGCTGAAGAATGACCGTACCCAGCCATACAAAGGCTGAGCCTGCCAAACGCCGAAATCTAGAAGTTGGGTCAGTAAGAAGAAAACGAACAGAACCAGCGCAATGCCCCATTCCAACTTCGGCCGGTTGATCTTTGTTTGTAGGGGAACCGTGGGCGTCATCAGGCGGATGATGACCGCGTAAATACCAATCAGGAGGATATTGGCCAACCCTAATAAAAGTCCGGTCAGGCCGTCCAGGTAGAGCGCGACGAATGGCCCGATGATCAGCCAGCCTAAAAGCAGCGGCGTCTGGCGCAGCCGAATGAAAAAATGGCGGCTGATTTCCAGGCTTGTGTTCCAAAATGAGGAGAAACGGTTTGTGTTCATTTTCCCTGCTATCGTCAGGTGGCTTGATTTGCCTTCCCTATTCCCGGCGGGCAATCACTTGCACGGCATTGGGGATAGGTTCGGCCGCAACCAGGATCAGGTATCCACCACCACCGGCTCCGGAGAGTTTCCAGCCCAATGCTTTGTGGCGGTATTCAGCGATCAAGGCAGCCACGCGTTCATTCATCATATGGGGAAACATGGCAATCTGCGCCTCGAAACCGGCCCGGATGCTGCTGCCAAAGGCGCTGATGTCCTCTGCCTGGATGGCCTCCCAGCAAGCTTCGGTGGCATCTGCCAGGGCCTTGGCTTTGGCCGGGGTGAAGTCGGTGTCTGCCAGTACATCATAATCGGCAAAGCGCGGCCCCAATGAGACCAGGTAGAGCGAACTTTCCACAAAGCGCAGCAGTGGTTCGCGTTGGTCGTGCTCGATGGTTTCAGGCCAGTAGGCACCGTTGTAGTAGGCTTTGGCTAACCCGGGGAAGACCAGCCCGATGGCATCCTGCGAGCCAGAGATGATTTCCGTGCCCGGTGGGTTGTCGTAGCAAAACAGAATTTTTGCCAGTTTTTCGTAATCGCCTGGGGGGATCTTGGTGCCCCAAAGTTCCTGGGCATGCCGCCGCGTGCTGGAAGCCATGCCGCTGCGTTCATTGAATTCGATGGTCGGTTCGAGCGAAATAGTTATCACCGGTCCGGGATGGTGCTGGGAGACGAAGGGTTGGTCCAGCCAGCCACCGGCCAGGTCGATGCGGTAGGGCAGGTAATCGCCCCTTCGCAGCGCCGTGGTTGAGCGCGCTTGCAGTCCTTCCTGGGGTTTGCGTTCCAGTACGACATATGTGATGCCCAGCGAATCGCACAAGAGGCGCTTTTCGGGCGTGTCTCCATCGGCGTTGACTACGAAATAGTCTGGCTTGAGGGTGCGCAGTTCGTTTTCAAAATCCAACATCCCCGATCCGGTGGAGATAAACGCATCTTTGACCCAGCGGACAGCCTTGACCATGAATAAGCGTTCTTGCTCGGCGTTCACGGGAAGGCGGTTTTTTAGTTCAAAGACTGTACTATCGGAACCAAGGGCAACGTACAGATCGCCATACTGCGCGGCCTGGCGAAAGAATTCGACGTGTCCGTTGTGGAGCATATCGAAACAGCCACTCACGAATACTTTTTTTGTCATTGAAAATCCTTGTAGTTGGCTTGTTTTGTGAAATTCGTGTGCGCCTATTATATCCTCATCAGGTGCTTATGCATTTATTTTGGGCCGTTGGGTGATTAGCAGGCCGATGCTTGGAGAAAAAAGCGTCCGAGTTCCATAAGATCGAATACCCGAACCCGTTGTAGTTTGATAAGATATAGGGGTGAATGCTTTGATACATCTACCATGTTGATTGAAGATCTTGACTAGCATAGAAAGAGGAAATGATGGACTACAAAGCGAACCCCTTTTACTTGAACGATGCTCAGATTGCCTGGGTTGAAGAAACCCTGAGCAAGATGTCGGTGCGGCAAAAAGTGGGCCAGTTGTTCTTTCCGATTGGCTCCGATGACCTCGAAGCCATGTCGGCCATGATCGCTGGCTTACAACCCTGTGGGCTGATGTTCCGTTCGTCCCCCATGGAAACGGTCGCCGAGGCGCACCAGGCCTGGCAAGCGCTTTCAGAAATTCCGCTGTTGTTGGCTGCTAACCTGGAAGCCGGTGGTAACGGACTGGTGAGCGAAGGTACGAGCATGGGCAACAACATGACCGTTGCAGCGACCAATGACGCCGACCTGGCCTACAAAATGGGTGTGATCAGTGCCCGCGAAGCGCGCGCGGTAGGCGGTAACCTGGCTTTTGCTCCGGTCGTCGATATCAATTTCAATTGCAACAGCCCGATTGCCAACATTCGCTCATTCGGCGATCAGCCCGACAAAGTGCTGGAGATGGGCCTGGCCTACATGAAAGGCGTCCAGGAGAATGGCTGTGGCGTAACCATCAAACACTTCCCGGGCGACGGCGTCGATGACCGCGACCAGCATGTGGTCACCAGCAACAATTCGTTTTCCATTGAAGAATGGGATGCCAGCTTCGGCAAGGTGTACGGCGAATTGATCAAAGCGGGTGCTCTGGGCCTGATGGTCGGGCACATCCGGCTTCCGGCTTACAGCCGTTTGCTGCGTCCAGGTATTAAAGATGAAGAACTGATGCCTGCCACACTGGCCCCGGAATTGCTGATTGACCTGCTGCGCGAAAAACTGGGCTTCAACGGCTTGATCTTGACCGATGCTACGCTGATGGCCGGGTTCAATGCGATGGGCGAGCGCAAGGATATAGTGCCTGCTGCGATTGCTGCCGGGTGCGATGTCTTTTTGTTCGTGCGCGATTGGCAAGAAGATTTGCAGTTCATGTTGGACGGTATTGAAAATGGTGTGCTGACGCTGGAGCGGTTGGATGAAGCCGTGGCGCGCATCCTGGCCTTCAAGGCCGCCCTGAATTTACCCGAACAAAAGGTCAATGGTACCTTAGTGCCGCGGGATTATGCTGTTGTTGGCAGTACCGAGCATCGCCAGTGGGCCACCGAGTGTGCAGACAAGTCCGTGACCCTGGCGAAAGACACTCAGGGTTTGCTGCCTTTGTTGGTCGAGGAACACAAGAAAATTCTCTTCCTGCCGTTTGGCGACTCGACCTACTTTGGCGCAGCCCAAAAAATTTCACCCCACGAGAAATTTGCGCAGCTCCTGGAAGCGGAAGGCTTCGAACTTACCACCTGGGATTTTGTCAAAGACCCGGCATTGAATTTCTCGGCAACCCGGATTTCCATCGAGAAAATGCGGGCAGACTTCGACCTGGTGCTTTATTTTGTGGACATCCCAACCGCCAGCAACAAGACCACCTTGCGCCTGTCCTACAATTCTTTTGTGGGTTTCGATGCGCCCTGGTTGGTGAAAGACCTGCCCACCATGATGGTCTCGACGGCCAATCCCTATCACCTGTATGATGCGCCCCAGATCAAAACGCTGGTGAACGCCTATAATTCCCGCGATGTGCAGTTGCAGGCCGTGGTAGATAAACTGCTGGGCCGCTCTGCGTTCAAGGGCATTTCCCCCGTCGACCAGTTCTGCGGTCGTTGGGACGCGAAACTGTAACCCGGCTGCAGATTAATCATTTGAACCTGAATTTACGCGGCAGCGGATAAATATTCTACTAACAAAGCGGCCTGGCCGCTTTGTTGTTTAAGCGGGGAGCGCGGCGGTTATAGGAGCATAAAGCGGCTCTCTTGCGATTATAGTTTTGAGCTATAGAACATATAGGTAATTGATATTTTACAACTATATCTATATTTTGTAGAATAAGAGCTGAAGTGTAATTTGTTGTGCAATGATGCGTAAGCAAAAGGAGAAAATCTAATGAGTGAAGAAAGTAAATGCCCGGTACATGGCAATTCACATCCCATTGCCGGTAGTGGGACCTCAAATCGAGACTGGTGGCCGAATCAACTTAACCTCAATATCCTTCATCAGAATTCCAGCCTGAGTGATCCAATGGGT
>JBNKDB010000476.1:0-5502 GCA_050288045.1 Anaerolineales bacterium
CGCGTGCGGTAAAGCGGGCGGATATCGGGAGACATGGAACCCTGGCAGTGGAGCATGTTCCAGTCCATGCCATCACGCACGTCGGCAACCCGCAGGTCCTGATACAGGTTCAAAACTTCCTGGCGATGGTTTACGGAAATATTTGGAATAGCCATTGCATAACACCTCGTATAAATCGTCGCAAAATTGCTGAATTAAATTGTTGGGGACCAGCGGGTTAGAATGGCTCGGAAATGGGCGTAGTCACCGGATAAGCTGCACACCCATATTAACCCGCCCGGGTGGATAATAGTTGCTGTTTTCTAAGAAATGGGCGATAGTGACGAGTAATCAGGCACTTCGTGGGAAGTGATTAGTGCCTAGATACCAGGCAACCAGGACAGGTACTGGATAAATGGACAGCGTCAGGCGTAAAACGAGAATCGAAATACGAAAATCCAGGTTCGTTTTTGGAAATCATTATCGCCTCTGTTTACCTGTCTACATATTTCCCTGTATATCCCCATAATTCTTAATTTTTTATAAGCCACGGTTTGGCAAATTCATCAAAACGCCCATCAACAATGGCGGCGCGCATATCACGCGCAAGCTGCAAGAGCGTATGGATGTTGTGGATACTGAGCAAAGTAGCCGACAGCATTTCTTTGGCAACGATCAGATGACGCAGATAAGCGCGCGAGAAATTGCGGCAGGTGTAGCACGTACACGCTTCGTCGATGGGATTGGGATCACGTGCGAAAGGCGCGTTGCGCAGCGCCAGGCGGCCGCCCTTACGCAGGAAAGCGGCATTGTTACGCCCCAGGCGAGTGGGCAGCACGCAATCGAAGATATCCACGCCGCGCCACACACAGTTGACCAGGTCTTCAGGCGTGCCCACCCCCATCAGGTAGCGCGGCTTGTCCGATGGCAGGATCGGGTCGACCACGTCCAGGATTTCGTGCATTTCGGCCTTGGTCTCACCCACCGATAACCCACCGATGGCATGGCCAGGGAAACCCAGCGAGGCGATGAACTCGGCCGACTCGGCGCGCAGGTCGGGGAAGATGCCGCCCTGTACGATCCCGAACAAAGCCTGGTCGCGGCGCGTCTTGGCCTGCAAGCAGCGCTCGGCCCAGGCATGCGTGCGCGCCATGGCGCGTTCGTTATAGTCCCGGTCGTAAGGTTCGGCGCATTCATCGAAAGCCATAATGATATCCGCCCCCAGGTTTTCCTGGATGGCAGTCGCCTTCTCCGGCGTGAAGCGATGCGTAGAACCATCGATGTGGCTCTTGAAAGTCACACCATCTTCGTCGATCTGGCGAGCATCGCCCAGCGAGAACACCTGGAAACCACCCGAATCGGTCAGCATCGGGTTGGGCCAATTCATGAATTCGTGCAGGCCGCCCATTTCAGCAACCAGGTCGTCGCCGGGACGTAGGTACAGATGGTAGGTATTCGAGAGCACCAACGAAGCGCCCAGTTCATGCAGTTGCGCCGGGGTGATCGCCTTGACAGTCGCGGCCGTACCCACCGGAGCAAACACCGGGGTGAGCAGTTCGCCATGCGGGGTATGGAAACGCCCGGCCCGGGCGCGCCCATCGGTAGCTTCAAGTTGAAAGGTAAAAGGTTCGGTCATAGGGGGTTATTATAATAGGGGATATCGCTTTTTCAGGACAAGATCGCTTACAATTATAAGCACGTCGATCAACGATGCGTGTACTACCATTAGATTGTTGACCTTGAAAAGTATTGGAGTGAAGCGATGACCATCAAACTCGTCTTACTACGCCACGGAGAAAGCGTTTGGAATAAAGAAGGCAATTTCACCGGCTGGACCGATGTAGCCTTATCGGAGCAAGGCATCGCCGAGGCCCGGCGGGCCGGACATTTGCTGCGGGCGGCCGGATTCACCTTCGACCTGGCCCACACCTCCGTACTGCGGCGCGCCATCAAAACGTTGTGGATCGCCATGGAAGAAATGGACCTGATGTGGATGCCGGTCTATCGTACCTGGCGTTTGAACGAACGCCATTACGGCGCTTTACAAGGCCTGAACAAAAAGGAGACCGCCGTGGAATTCGGGCAAGAACAGGTACACCAATGGCGGCGCAGCTATGCCGTCCGCCCACCCACGCTCGACCTGGAAGATGAACGCCACCCGCGTTTCGACGTGCGCTATGCTGACCTGCCCCCCGAACAGCTCCCGGCATGCGAATCACTCAAAGACACGCTGGAACGCGTAATGCCCTACTGGCACGAAACGGCTGTGCCGGTTTTGCAGCAAAATCAAAAGCTGCTGATCGCCGCCCACGGCAACAGCCTGCGTGCCCTGGTCAAATATCTGGATCACATCTCGGACGAAGACATCCCCGATTCAAATATCCCCACCGGCTATCCGCTGGTTTACGAACTCGATGAAGACCTCAACGCCGTCGAGCATTATTACATTGGCAACCAGGAAGAGATCGAAAAAGCGATGTCCTCAGTGGCTGCCCAGGCCAAGGCAAACCAACCGCAGCAGAGCGAAGCAGATTGACTGCCTTCTAAAGCCGCAAACGAGAATGATTACAGGGGAACTCGGAAGCCTATGCTGCCCAAAAAATTGCTTTTACTTTTTCGCGGCGGAAGTCAAAAATCGCATTGAGCCGCGGCCTGACCCACACACAGTGCAGGATCTCACCTAACAGATCAAAGGGCAGCACATAGGTGACTTGACCGCTAATCAGAGTGCCAGTTTCTACCACCTCAAAGTGATGTTCGTTATCCAGAAACGATAAGGATTATATTACTGTTGGCGGGTAACATCGTGTTGAGAATAATGTGCTACAACATCTAAAGCTAATTTCAGAACGTTGACGCGTAGCTCTTCAGGGGCAATGACATCTACGGATGCACCCATTCCCAATACATATGTTTGGGCCTCTTCAATCCTTTCAAAAGTATGTTCCACGACCCGCCAACCTTGCGAGTCTGTCTGGGCTTGTTCAATAAGCACTCGGACATCATCTCCTAAAATAGCAGGCAAAACAGGAATTAGGTCTGGTGCAACGCGTAAGATGACAGGATATTTTGGCAAACTGGCCTGGTACTCCATTACCCAATCTGTCCAGAACTCCGCCAATTCGAAATCTTGCGTTCGAGCAAAATGTGTCTGGGTCATTTGCGCGGATTTAACTCGCGATACTCGATACACACGCATGCCCTTGTCAGTAGCCGCGACTAAATACCAGATGCTTGCCTTGGCCACCAGTCCATATGGTGAAACAATCTGTTCGCTCACCAGACCGTTGCGGCGGTGGTACGAAAACACTAATTGCCGATCTTGCCAGGTTGCCTCTTGGATGATTCTTAGATGTGGCACTGGTTCTTCGGTTTGAAACCAGCTTGCCGCATCCAGATGCAAGCGTTGGCGCAGAAAATCAGTATGTTCGTAATGTTCATTCGCAAAAGAACTGGTCAATTTCAGAATGGCGGCCTTAAGTTGCTGATTTATACCTAAATCTGAGATAGGGCTGGGAATTGTCAGCATGAAAAGCGCCCGGATCTCATTTTCATTTAATCCCGTCAGGGAAGTGCGGTAACTATCCAATAGGGCGTAACCACCCCCAGGCCCCCCATTAGCATAAACCGGTACGCCAGCGATACTTATTGCCTCGATGTCACGGTAAATTGTCCGTTTTGATACTTCCAACTCAACCGCCAGTTCTTCCGCCGTCATTTGTCCGCGGTTTTGTAACAACATCATTAAGGACAGAAGTCGGTCTGCGCGCATGGTTCCTCCAGGTTTAAAAGATGTCGTTGAATTATAACAATAGCTGACACTAGATGGCAGTCATTGTTACTACAATAAGGGTAATCAACTAGCGTTTTGCATATTGGTGAACAAAGGAGAATAAATTATGTCAGAGAAAGTATCAGGTATTTTTGTTGATGATGATAGGGCCGGTTCTGTGCCCGTGATCTTTATTCACTCATTAGCTGGAAATACGCAACAATGGTCTGCACAACTCGAACATATTCGGAAAACACGACGGGCAATTGCACTCGATCTCCGCGGACATGGCCAGTCGGCAGTACCTGCAAATGGCGATTATGCCATTGAGGCAATGGCCCAAGATATTCGAAAAGTGGTCGATCAATTAGGTGTTGAGCGATTCGTTTTGGTAGGACATAGTATGGGTGGCAGTGTTGCTGGTGCCTATGCAGGTGCTCATCCTGAACAAGTAGCTGGGTTGCTTCTTGCTGATCCATCTGGTGACTCAACTCAAATGCCGGTTGAAGAAGTACAACAATATCTTGGCGCCTTGGAGTCTGAAGCCTACACAAACGTTGTCGAAGGCTACTGGGGGCAACTCCTTTCCGGGTCGGCTGAAACAACTAAGGCGAAAGTTATGCAGGATTTACGTGATACATTAAAAGCGACAGTTGTCGGTGTTTTTAAAGAACTTTTTAAATATAATCCTGTGCCAGCGCTGAAGCGTTTTACTGGGCCCAAGTTGTCAATCATCTCAGCGCACAACGAAAATCCATTTGCGTTACACAACCTTGTATCCGACCTCCCGCACCAAAAGATGACAGGGACAGGTCACTGGTTACAACTGGATAAGCCAGAAGAATTCAATCGAATAATGGATGATTTTCTAGCCTCCATTAGTAATGGCAGCTTACGCTAGAAGGCATTCTCAAACCCATAGTATTAGTCAATTATCAAACGGAGCTTGATGTGAACGAAAACTTGCATCAAGCTCCAGCGATTCTAAGCACCGTGGAGGCGATCAATTTCTTAAGAAAGAGAACATGGTGCAGCAATTGGGAAGGGGGTTGTTTTCCTCGGCGGCTGAAGCCGCCTGCAATTTGGCTTGCTGACCCCATCGCCGGTCATGGCGAAGTAAACCCATACCTCATCGAGTGCGGCCGGTACGATTTGTTGGCGGGATAAACGCTGGATCATGAATATTTCCTATTATTGTGCGCTCAATATAACGGCCAGAAGATGGGGACGAGCAGCATCGAAAGCGCCAGAATCAATACGGTGAGCAGCAAGCCTACTTTAGGAAAATCGCTAAATTTGTAATTGCCCGGGCCGTAAACCAACAAAGCAGCCGGTTCAAGGGGCGTTAGAAATGAAGCGCTAGCGCCCACTGCGATCATCACCGCGAAGGCGCGCGGGTTCAAGCCAAGCTGCAATGCCAGTTGGATGGCGATTGGCACGACCACCACGGCGGCGGCCTGGTTGGACATCGGTTGGGTGAGCAGCATCGAAAGCACAAAGAAACCGGCCAGCAGCCAGAGCGGATCCATCTGGCGAGTGAGGTCGATGATCTGGCTGGCGAGGAATTCGGCGGTGCCGGTGACCTGCATGGCCTGCCCAATCGCCAGCATACTGCCGATCAGGATCAGCACGCGCCATTCCACGGCGCGGTACGCTTCCTCCGGGGTGATGATGCGGGTAACAAAGGCCAGGAATGCCGCTCCCAACACGGCCACCGGCAGCGGAAGGATTTCAAAAGCGGCCAGGGCAAT
>JBNKDB010000477.1:0-3624 GCA_050288045.1 Anaerolineales bacterium
TGCCATCCAGCCCACCGGCGTCAGCCGCATCGTGTTGGATAAGAACGCTTTGCTGCCCGCCCTGGGTTCAGCGGCGGTAATGAATTCCATCCTGGCCGTACAGGTGATCGAATCGACCAATTCGTTCGTCTATTTGGGCACCACGATCTGCCCGGTCGGGCGGGTCCGCCCCGGTTCACCGGTCTTGCAACTGCGCATCCGCTACGATACCGGCCAGGAAAAGACCTATGAGGTCAACCAGGGCACCATCCAATTGATCCCGCTGCCGCTTGGCCGCCAGGCCCAGGTGCAGTTGCAGCCCTTGCAGCGCACCGACGTCGGTTGGGGACCGGGGAAGGGTGGCACGTATCCCAAGAAGATCTTTGGGGGCGTATTCGGCCTGATCGTGGATGCCCGCGGCCGCCCGCTGGAATTACCGAACAAGCCCGAAGAACGCCGCAATACGCTCCAGAAGTGGCTTTTCTCACTTCAGCGCTGAGTCACCAGCTTTAATTCACCTGGACTTCTTTAAGAGTCCGTGACCAAAATTGCTTTATTGGCATATCTCTTGCACCATCTGGCAAGAAGGAAGATCGTATGTTAGCGACCGTAACGCACATTATCCCAATGGCTTCTATCCAGCGCACTCGCCTGCTCCCCATCGAAGGCGACGTACTGGTACGCGCCGGGCAAAAGGTGAACGCCACCGATATTATCGCCCAGGCAAACCTGAACCCCGAACACGTGGTTTTAGATGTAGCCCGCGGCCTGGGCGTACAGCCCGGAGAAGCGGCCGAATACATCGAACGTGAAGTAGGTGAAATGGTCAGCCAGGGATCGATCATTGCCAGCCGCCCCGGATTGGCCTCCCGCGTCGTGCGTGCGCCGCGCGATGGTGTTTTGGTGGTGATCAGCAGCGGGCAGGTGATGTTACAGGTCAGCGCTAAGCCTTTCCAGCTTACCGCCGGTATCCCCGGCACAATCGCCAAGGTAGAAGCTGACTATGGCGCGGTCGTCGAGACGACCGGCTCCTGGCTCCAGGCCGTGTGGGGCAACGGGCACGTCAATTACGGTACGCTGGTGGCGATGGCCCACGATGCCGACCATGTGCTGGCGCTCACCGATCTCGATCCCAGCCGACGCGGTTCAATGATCTATGCCGGGCACTGCAGCGAACGCAAGGTACTCGAAGCAGGCACCGAAGTGCAACTGCGCGGGCTGATCCTGGGCAGCATGGCGACCAGCCTGATCCCGGTTGCAGCCCGCATGCCCTATCCGATCATCGTACTGGATGGGTTTGGGCAAGCGCCGGTAAGCATGGCCGCCCACAAGCTGTTGGTCAGCAACGAAGGCCGCGAGATCACGATCAACGCCGAGCCTTACGACCGTTTCAGCGGCAAGCGCCCGGAAGCCATCATTCCCCTGCCTGCGGCCGGTGAACCTCGCATCCCTCGCAACGTCACCCGCTTCGCGGCCGGACAGCAAGTGCGCGTCGTGCGAGCACCTTTCACCCACAAGGTGGGCGTGATCGAGACATTGTCTCCTGAACCAGTGGCTTTTCCCAGCGGCCTGCGCATGCCTGCCGCCCGGGTCGAGTTTAGCGATGGCAACAAAGAGCTTGTTCCGCTGGCGAATATCGAGGTTCTAGGGTAAAAATAAAGATACTCGGCTTTTCAGCGGATTATCCGTCTGCTGGCCGAGTATAAAGGAGAGACTTGTATGTTGGACGAATTCAATATCGACGAGATCCCCGAAGAGGACGAATATCCCGAGGAGGAAGAAGGTAATCGTACCTTCATGATCGCCGCGATTGGCATTGGCGGTGGTATCCTCCTGCTGATCGCCTGCCTTGCGATCTATTTCTTCTTCTTCCGTGGCCGCGGTGAAGACCAAGAAGCCGCCAACCAGACGCAAATCGCCCTCAATGAAACGGTTGCGGCCGGAGATGCGGCCACCGCCGAAGCGGCGACCCAGACGGCGATTGTAGAGGCCTTCACCGATACGCCCACAATTACAGCCACGCTGGAACCGACCGGCACAGCAACGCCTACCCTGGAGTTGATCACACCGACGACTGATGCGGCAGCTGCCGGAGGTGCAACGGCTACAGATACTCCAGGCAGTCAGGCCTTGCAAGGTCCCACTGCCGACCCACGTACGGCAACAGTACAGGCATTGCTTACGCAGGCGGCTGTGGCCCAAACCCAGGCCGCCGCACAGGTACTGACCGTTACGCCGACCCCAACCCAGGTGCTGCCGGATACCGGCTTTATCGATGATTTTGGGGTGCCCGGCCTGCTGGCTGCCGCCTCGGTGCTGGTGCTCGTGATCTTCCTGGTCAGGCGCTTACGCGCTGCAAACGGCTAGCTGCGATCCGCCGGTTGTGGGTAGCTGAACGTGCCGTCAGCATTGGGTACGAAATCCTCTACCACAACCACGGCGTCCAGGTTGAGTGGGCCGTAAACGTGCGGGAAAGTCTCTCCACCCGTGCTGGCCTCCCAACGGATTTCCGCCTGGACTTTCGCCGGATCGATGTGCAGTAAGACCTGCCCGGCAGCGCCCTGATAGTAGCGATTCGCCGTCCCCTCGATTTGTTCGGGACGTGAACAGTGAATGAAGCCCTCGCTTTCGAGCGAGGGCGTTTTATATGCGCCAGCTTCCTGTGCCGCTTCCCAATCCTTACGCGCACACATGTGAAACAACAGGTTCATTTCTCTGCCCTTACATTGATTTGGGGTTCTTCGTTGACCAACAGGGTAAATACATCCGGGCGGCTGTAGTGCCCGGCCACGTCCAGCGTCATGCTGTATTCCAACGCCAGGCCAGGGTCGATGTCGGCAACCACCAGGGTTTCTTCCTGTCCGGCTGGTCCGGCGATGATCTGGGCGTTGGGGGCGATAATGGCCGAGCCGCCGGTCATGAACGGACCGCTACCCGGCATTTCATCCAGCAGGTCAACATCCACCGGGAAATGCTCGCGCCCCAATACGGACCCGGCCGCGATCACGAAACAGCGCCCTTCGAATGCATAATGGCGTGAAGCCAGCATATGCACCTCGTTGACCGAAGGCCACACCGCGGCGTGGATCAGTTCGTTCTGCTGGTGCATGGCCTGGCGCGCCAGCGGCATCCAATGTTCCCAGCATACCAATCCACCCACACGCCCTACCGGCGAATCGACCACCAGCAGCGTGCTGCCATCACCACGCCCCCACAGCAGCCGTTCGGTGTAGGTTGGCACCAACTTGCGATGCACACCCAGGATTTCACCCTGTGGGGAAACGTACAGCATTGAGTTATACAACGTCTTATCGACGCGTTCCTGCAAGCCCATCACCAGCGTCAATTTGGTTTTTGCCGCGGCCGCACATAGGCGTTCAATCGCCGATGACGGAATCGTGGGGCAGTTTTCCATCAAGCGCCGGAAAGCCGCCTTCGATTTGGGATGGTTCCACAACACCGCCCCGGGAGCGACATCCAGCCAAACTGGGTAACCAGGCAGCCAGGTTTCCGGGAAGACCAGCACCTGCACGCCCTGCTCCCCGGCTTTGGCGATCCACTGGCAGGCAATCTCGACTGAGGCATCCAGATCCAGGAACGCCGGGGCGACCTGCGCGGCGGCTACACGGACAGGATCAGTCATGG
>JBNKDB010000478.1:0-5245 GCA_050288045.1 Anaerolineales bacterium
ATCCCGGTAGGCTCATCGTCCAGGTACCGGCCGAGGCGCTCTTCAACCAACGAACGCTCACTGCGTACGGTAACAACAATGCCTACTACTAATAATAGTAAAGCAATTACTCCTAACGCAATTACGAATCCCAGACTCATACTTACCTCTACTCTATACGCCTTGGCCTAGTAGCGCCTGCGCCCAATGCCAAAGATAGAAGCAGGGAGGTGGATACCGGAAGCCTCGATCTTATCCATGAACTTCGGGCGCAAACCTGTCGCTCGCATACGGCCAACAACCTTACCTTCTTCATATCCGGTCTGCTCAAAGAGGAACAGATCGGTGAGCGTGATCACATCACCTTCCATACCGGCAACTTCACTGATGTAAACCACCTTGCGGGAGCCATCACGTAGACGATCAGTATGTACAATCAAATCGACTGCCGAAGAAATCTGTTCACGAATAGCGCGGATTGGTAGTTCAAAACCCGCCATCAACGCCATCGTTTCCAAACGGGAGAGCGTATCGCGGGGTCCGTTGGAGTGTGCCGTGGTCAAAGAGCCATCGTGACCAGTGTTCATGGCCTGGAGCATGTCCAGGGCAGCACCGTCACGAATCTCACCAACGATGATACGATCAGGACGCATACGCAGGGAGTTAACCACCAGATCCTGAATAGTCACTTCACCACGACCTTCAATATTGGGCGGGCGTGACTCAAGCGTGACCACATGTTCCTGGCGCAATTGCAACTCAGCCGCATTCTCAATCGTCAAAATACGCTCGTCCGAAGGGATAAAACCAGAAAGAATGTTTAACAAGGTCGTCTTTCCAGAGCCAGTACCACCAGAAACCACAATATTCAAACGTGATTCTACACACGCTTTCAAGAATTGCACACTTTCCGGCGTGATCGAGCCAAACTGAACCAACTGTTCGATTGTAATCGGGTCTTTGGAGAAGATACGGATGGTCAAGGTCGGGCCTACCAGTGAAATCGGTGGGATTACGGCATTCACACGAGAACCATCTGGAAGACGGGCGTCTACGTAGGGTGAGGATTCATCGATACGGCGGCCAAGTGGGGCCACAATACGGTCGATAATCCGCATCACATGGTCATCGCTTTCAAAAGAAACCGGGACACGCACGATCTTACCCTTGCGCTCCACGTAGATATTCTTGGCGCCATTCACCATTACTTCTGTTACCGAGTCATCTTCCAGCAATGGTTGTAAGGGGCCAAAGCCCAGGATCTCAGCTGCGATTTGCTCGAACAGACGGTGTTTTTCTGGTCGCGAGAGCGGGATGCTTTCCTCAGTCAGGATCTGCTCGAACAGATCCTGGATCGTTCGCCGCACTTCGGCAATCTTGGAAACATCCATGGCCGGATCGAGTTCAGCAAGCAGACGATTCTGCACACGTGTCTTTAGATCGAAATACGTATCTCGCTGGGGATTAGGGCCTGGTGCTGACACTCGCCGAGCTTGCAAAGAAGACAAACGAGAATTGTTTGGGTCATCTCCGTCTACCGGGCCAGTGCCGCCAGACTTTGGGTTTTCTCCAGATTGTCCCTGTTCAAGTCGCTTAAGCAATGACATAATGATTTCTCCTGACACCCGTAATGACGATATTATTTATTATTATATACCATCATACGGCTTCGGCTTCCGCCTCGGCGAGTTTTCTAATTTGTTCTTCAACCTTCTTTGCCAGTTCCGAGATCGAGCGGGTAACCGGATTGGCATCATTTTGCAGCATGAAAGGTACCCCCCGATCCATGGCTGGCACCACCAGACGCTCTTCTAGGGGGACAACAGTTGCAAAGTTTTGTTTGAAGTTTTCACTAACTTTCTCAGGAGTGATGCTGCGACGCTTATCGAAACGGTTCATCACCAGGGAGACTTTATTGCGCGAAATACCCAATGCATTCGCCAGGTCCAAGAACAAACGCACATTCTTGATCGAAGGGATATCCTGGGTTGTGATTAGAACAATCAGGTCCATTGTATCGAAAATCGACAATGAGATATCGTTCAGAAAAGAAGAAGTGTCCACAAGAATGTAAGCATATTTCTTACGTAAGAACTCCAACACTCTCGAAAAGTCCGATCCAGCCACTCCTTCAGCCTGTTCAGGACGTTGTGGTGCAGCCAGGATATGCACACCAGAGCCTGCATGTGCAACCATCACTTCTTCGACAATCTCGTTATCCAATTCATCGGAACGTGGTGCCAAGATGGTGATATTGTTCTTGCCCTGCTCATTGAAGAAAAACGAGAGGTCGCCATACTGCAATTTCCCGTCCACCACAGCTACTGGAGTCTCCGCAGAATGCAAAGCAACGCCCAAGTTCGCCGTTATCGTCGTGGTGCCAACCCCACCCTTTGGCCCATAGACCGAAATGATCTTGCCAAAGGATGGTCCCACGAAACTACCTGTTCCGGGGCGATGGGTTGCCCCGCTAGGCGGTCCCGCAACACGCTTGGCTTTTTCTTCGGCCGCCATGGCACCCGCCCGCTGGATCGCATTGGTCAACTCATCGATATCAGGTGGTTTGGTCAGAAAATCGCGGGCGCCAGCCAACATCGCCCGGCGCATATAATTGGAATCGCTCTGTACAGACAAAATTACAATTTGCGTAAAAGGCTGTCTGGCGCGAATTTGTTCTGTCGCGGCGATGCCATCCATATCTGGCATGTTGATATCCATCAGAACCACGTCAGGTTCTGTTTCCAAAGCCAGCTGAATACCTTCGCTCCCCGTTCTGGCCGCGCCAACCACCTCTACATCTGCATCAAACTGTAAAAGTTTCCGAATGTTTTCGCGGGTTTCGGCGATATCATCTACGATTAGGACGCGAATTTTTTCGTCAGCCATCTATTACTCCAACGTACCAACAATCATACTTACTGCGGGTTCTCTTCGCCACTATCTGCTGCACCAGGAGAAACCAATTCGTCCACACGCGGTTCCAAGCCAAATTCCAACTTAGATGGCAGCGGGATATTGTAAAGATCCTTCAAATAATTCAATGTAACCGCATCGGTGAACACCGCGTCCGCTTGAGCATCCTCATTGGAGCGCAGCGCCAGCGTCAATTGAGCTTCCGAGTACATCAAATAATTCAAGGAAACAGCTTCCTGTGGTGTAACCACCAGCGTGATCAAGTCAGGGCGCACGATTTCGGGTTCCGGAGGCGCTTCTTCACCTTCCGCCGGCTCCTCAGTCGGCGCAGCCTGAACCGTTTCTTCTTCTGCGTTCGGGTCTGGGAATTCACCAACATATAAGACCGTTACATTCTGCATCAACATCTGGCTGACCATACGCGGGCGTTGGTTGGGCTCCGAAGGAACCAGATACACTGGCGTTTGCAGCACGGGGTCCAATTCCGCCCGCCCCTGCGGGGCAACCGAACCACCAGTCGCTACTTGGGCAGTCAAGTTGCTTAGATCGGTATTGGTTTGGAGGCTGGCGCTGATCGCTTCCTCCGATTCAGTCGTAAGCAGGACGTTCGGCCCAGGGGCGACCACACCGGCCGTATTGTTAGGAGAAGCGGTTTGGAATTCCGTATCCAGGTCGACGAAAAGCATGGTAGAGATCACATCCACCCGGTCACCGGGTTGCAGGCTGTAGGCCACGCTGGAAATCCGGTCGATAGGAATCGTCACGGCAACTTTACCAGCTTCAATTTCCAAAGAGGCATCCGAACCAACCAAGTTTTCAGAAAGCATCCGGTCGGTCAGGTATAAACCTTGCGCCAGATAATATTTTGCACGCTTTCCAATCACCTCGGACTTTGCATCGGAAGTGATCGTACCTTCCAGTAGCAAGTCACGCGGGTAAGTCAAATCCCCTAACACATCATCGGTGATCTCTTCACCACGATTCACGGGGCGCAAGAGCACCAGAATCTCTACTGTATTGGATTCAAGAGCCTGCTGCGTGGGATCGGGTGTTTCTTCAGGTCCACTGCCCCCTCCCCGAAGGAAGAAGAAAGCTCCAATAGCGATCACGCCAACGATCAACACAACGGCAACGATTATCAATAACCTTCCCAGGCGCATAATATTTCTACAGCCTCCTATCTACTTGGACTTCAATCCTGTAGTGTTTATTGTAATAATACGCTTTCCGCTTTAAAAGTCAAGCGAAATGAGTACTAAAAAAACTATGATCTCTTTACTACTCTACACCAAACAATTGCTATGTTAAAAAACAAAACCATCAAAATAATATGACAAGTCTACATGATAAACGTAATCTGTGCCACCATTTTAGCATATCCAGGCATGGCCCTAAAGTACCCTTGCAAAAGTATTAGGCCGACTTTCCCAGAATTCTAGTGTATTCGCGTGCTGCTCATTTCCCTCTTGATGCATGAATTGTTCCAATAAACATGATAAGGCCCTTTTCAGGGCCTTACCGATGATAATCAATAGCGATTGAATAAATATTTTTTGTGTTTTATATCATTCTTAGAGACCGCTAATGATATCGGAGAACACATTACCAATCGCCGGGCCAAGGATGGCGAGAATGACGATAACCACAATGGCTACCAGAACGAGGATCAACGCATATTCTACGAGACCTTGTCCTTTTTCTTTCGGAGCAAACAACATGACTTTTTACCTCCTTTCCTTCAAAATCCTCTTAGTTTCTCGAGGTTTTACTGATCACATTATAGAGGGTTTTGAAGTCAAACGCAATAGTATTAGAGGCATATTTACTTTACAGTTTTGAAAGCCTAAGCATCCTCAGCCGGGACGGTAAATGAGACGCGCGCGCCTTGTCCAACGCCGCTATCAAGCTCAAAAATGCCCCCCAGCATCTCCACGCGTTCCTTGATCAGCTTGATTCCCAACCCCGGTCCCTCGGTAATTATATTGGGGTCGAAGCCTTTGCCATTGTCTTCCACAGTCGCTCGGATGGAGTTTTCACTCAAGTCAATTTGCACTTTGATCTGCGTGGCCTGGCTGTGCATATGGGCATTACGCAGCAATTCCTGCACGGCCCGGAAGACCATCACTTCCAGATAAGATTCCAGGCGGCGTTCCTTGCCGGTGATGACCGAGTTCACATCCATGCCCGTCTTTTCCCGGAAGGCGTCTACGTAGCGCTTCATGGTCGGCACCAGGCCGAGGTCGTCCAACATCATCGGGCGCAGGTCGAAAATGAAGTCACGCACTTGTTGGAAAGCAGTCGAGGCTGCCCCTTTTAAGTTGGATAACTCGGAACGCGCCTTATCCTGATCGAC
>JBNKDB010000479.1:0-10673 GCA_050288045.1 Anaerolineales bacterium
GTATGGATCTGGTTGCCGCGCACGCTCAACTCACGGAGATTTGCCAGCTTGCCAATTGCATTGGGCAGCGTGGTCAGTCGATTGCCATAGCCGTATAGCACTTCCAGCCGCGCCAACCGGTCGATGTCCTCCGGCAAGGCCGTCAGCAGATTTTCATCGAGGTGCAGTTCGGTGAGCTGTGGCAAAGTCAAGATCGCTTCTGGCAAAGCAGCGATGCGGTTGCCATCCAGGTACAGCTTTTCCAGTTGGGTCAGCTTGCCAAACGCAGCCGGGAAATGAGAAATCCGATTGCCGGTCAAGTCCAGATGCCGAAGTTGGGACAATCTGCCAAGTGACTCCGGAAGGGAGGTCAGGCCGCAATCACGCATGGCGAGGGCAGCAACCTGCCCGGCTTCCAGGGCATAGCCGCGCAGCACTTTCCTGGCAGCAAAGTCGGCCATCTCCCGCGGTTCGAGAGGAGGACCATCCGCGATCAAGGCGCGCAACGCTTCGATCACGTCATTTTCTAAAAATCGGGACGATTCGCCAATCGGCATAGCATCCTCCTGCACTAGATGGATGATATGCATTGTAACAAATTACAGAAATGGAATACAATCAATCCAAGTCTTGTATTCAGCACAATCAAGTCATTGATCCATCCGGGAGAAATTCGTGAATACCCCCAAACAAAAAATCCATCTGACCGAAGCGCAGGAAACCCTGTTGATCACGCTCTATGCCAAAGCTGCCGCCTGCCCGGAAGTGCTGTTTTCCGATCCCCAGGGCAAAGTAATCATTGCCCAGATCGAATACGATTTCGAGCAGCTCAAGGTGCCGCTCGGCACCCAACTGACGGTGTGCATGCGTGCCAAGCAGATCGATGGCTATGTGCGCACCTTCCTGATCGAACACCCCAACGCAATCGTATTGCACCTGGGCTGCGGTCTGGATACGCGTTTCACCCGCGTCGATAACGGGCAGGTGGATTGGTACGACCTGGACCTACCAGACGTGATCGAACTCAAGCGCAAGTTTTTCACCGAGTCCGACCGCTATCACCTGATCGCCTCTTCGGTTACCGATCTGGCCTGGTTGGAGCAAATCTCCCCACAAGGCCGCCCGGTGATGGTGGTCGCCGAGGGATTGTTCATGTATTTACATGAGGCGGACGTCAGGGCATTGATCCACCGCTTCAAGACGGATTTCCCCGGCTGCCACCTGGTATTCGACGCCTTCAGCGAATTGACTGCCAGAAAGATTTCGGCCAACCCTTCGATCAAAAAAACTGGGGCAGTGGTACATTGGGGCATCGATGATCCCCTGGAAATCGAAACCTGGGAAGACGGCATTCACCTGCAAGCAGAATGGTTTTTCACGCAATCCGAGGATATCCCCAAGCTGGGCCTGGGCAACCGCCTGATGTTCAGACTCACCGGGCTGTTTATGCTGGCGAAGCGCGCCCACCGTTTGCTCTATTACACCCTGGACTAAGCGGGAATTCCCCTAATCGCCTTCCTCCGGCTCGAAGATTTCCTCGATGGAACGTTCAAACAGGGCCGCAATCTTGAAGGCCAGCGGCAGGCTGGGATCGTATTTGCCGTTCTCGATGGCATTCACGGTCTGGCGGGAGACATCCAGCTTCTCAGCCAGGTCGCCCTGCGTCCAGTCGCGTTCGGCGCGCAATACCTTGAGTGAATTTTTCATCGGTAACGCCTTTCCGCCAGCACCAGCCCGACGAACCACAGAAAAGCGCACAAGGGCAGCACGAACATCAAATTGACGTGCGGTGCCCCGGCATATTCCAGGAAACCATAGGTGAACGTCAGCAGTGCCGTGCCACCCAGGCTGAAGGTTAGTGCTTCCAACTGGACCCGGCGCTGGAACTCGTCCAACGAGCCTACCGCCTGGGCGAAAGCCTTGACTGCGAAGAAGACCGGCACCACCGGGATCAGGAAGATGAAATAGCGCAGCGAGGTATCCACGATCACATTGCGCGTTTCGGTTTGATCTGCCAGGAGAGCCATCCCCATGATCGTCAGCGGGAGTAGAACTACGAACGCAGCCATGGCCGTTACGAACTGTTTAAAGTGTTTATTCTTGATCGTCTGCATCGATCATCACCTCCGATTGAATGATGTCTACATTGTAAAGCAAACTTTACAATAAGTCAAGTCAACTTTACCAGTCACTTTAGGCTAAACGAAGCCATTAAGCAATTAAACAAAAAGGCCGGGGATAATTCCCGGCCATCGATTTCAAAGCTTGTGGGATCAGGGTAACTTCCACACCTTGATCTGGTCGACAATGTAGGTAAAGTTCTGTGTATTCCAGGCGTTGATGAACAGCCCGAAACGGCCATCAGCGTAACTATCATCATAGACCGGCAGAGGCGTGAGCAGTTCGCCGTTGGTGTAGATCTAGATAGCATTATCTTCCAGCAACACCCCGACCCGATTGGTCTTATTGGCGCCGTCGCGCAGCGCATCGGTTTCCGTCCACAGCAGTAATGCTTCGGCAGCGTAGGGGCTCATGCTGTCCAGCCGGTTGACGGCGTAGTTCCCATCACACGAGAACAAAATCATGTAACCCTGCGCCGGGTCGCCGGGCCGCGTGCCGCGTACGATGAAACCATAATGATCCTTGCCAGAGCATTGTTCCGTGGTCACACTCATCTCCGCATAGAAATTGGACAAGATCGGCCAGGTGAACCACCAGGTGTCCCACTGCACGTTCTTGCCGGTCACGTACAGGTCACCATCCAGCGCTTCCATTTTGAGGTTGTCGGTGTCCGGCAAAGGATTGGCAAAGCTCGTCCAGGTCTCGCTGCTGGGGAAAACCAACTGTGGGATGCCATAGACCTGTTCCGGGTCGAAAAGTCCCTGACCGGCAGGTTCATCGCCCTCCCCAACCGCTTCGGTAGTTGGCAGCGGAGTAGGGTCATCTTCGGGATCGGCGTCGAATTCGGTCGTGGGGGTCACGTCACCCAGCGCGCTTTCCTCAGTTACTTCAGCTTCGAGATCATCTTGCGGCGTCTCTTCCGCTTCTTGGGTCTCTTCCTCGGATTCCTCCGGCGTAGGCGAAGCGTCACCAATCACGGCCTTGGGGGTATTGGTTGGTGAAAGGTCCGGAGTTTCGGTGGGATCAGGCAACACAATGGCAGTGGGCGGCTGGTCCTCCACCGGCGTGAACGTAGCCGGAACCGGGGCTGGTTTCTGGCAGGCGGTGAGCAATATCACGAACAGGACAAACAAGCTGACTTTCTTCATCACGCCTCATTTCTGGCAAGGCACAATCCACAGATCACAAGTTGTGCCAACTTACAGCGGCAAACGACTGGCCCACGGCCAGCGAACTAATATCAAATTATCCTAATCTTCAAAAATAAAGTCAAGCGCTTTTTGCAAGCTATCTTCAAAATCGGTGGGGTATTCGTGGGTGAGGTCGGGATGAGTTTCCAAATAGCAGGCAATGCTGTGATCGTTGAGGCGCTGGTTGAGCACTTCGACGTTCTCTTGCACAATTGTGCGGTCGGCCTCCCCCATGATGATCGCCCCGCGCAAGTCCGGGTTAGCCGGGTTTTGCAGCAGCATTTCCAATTCCCGGGGGTTATCGACCAACGGCCCACCCGGCCCCAGCAAGATGAAGCCGCGCGCTTTCATGCGCCCGCTGAGCGCCAGCCACAAGGCTACGTCGGCCCCCATCGAGAAACCGGCCAGCACGATGCGCTCCGGGTCGAGGTTATAGCCCCGCACCAGCTTGGTGAGATGTTCCTGGATCTGTTCGGCGGCGCTCTCATGGTCGTACCAGGCGTAGCCTTCCGTCCAGAAAGATTGTTTAGATTGCGGAAAGACCACCAACCAACCCTGTTCGGCCGCGCTCCGCCAATGGGGCACGTTACGCTGGGCGGTATCATCGTTGCCGTGCAGGAATAAAAGCAAGGGGCAAGGATCGTCTTCTGCGCCACATTGCCCTTCGGCATGAATGGCGATCAGTGGCAAATGACTCTTGGGGTCGTGCAATGCCATTTGCGCTGAAATCTCCACCAATCGCTCGAATTCGGGATCAGCATGCATGTTCTCCAACCACGGACTGCGCTGCAAGAACTCCCCCGAATACCAGATGCCCGTTTTCAAGGCATTTTCCAGCACCTGGTTGACCAAACCGGTTTGTCCCAGACGGGCAGCCAGCCCCATCTGATAATATTTCAGCGCAGCCTGGTGGTCGGGATACTCGTCCATCAACCGGGCGACCTGGTCCAGGCCTTCGGCATAGGTACCCTGATCGAAATGGTTTTGCAGTTGACGAGCCAATTCTTCAAAAGTAAGTGCGGGCATAGTTTCTCCTCAAGCTATATGGTTAACTATAACAAACTCTGCGCCTTTTGCCCAAGATTATCTGGAATTAAACTTGCACCCATAAAAAATAGAGGATTCTCCAACCGGGACAGGTAAATTAGCGCAGTTGTCTGCACAATTCAGCCAAACGATTCTGTAAACTAGATGTAATGAATCCATACGCTGAAAAAGGTATAATCAAATCGAGAGAATCTATGGAAAGCACAATATCTACAGATTGGGAAGAAGGAACTTTCCAACAAATCTTACACGCTTTCCCAAATGGCGTGGTCATACTTGACCAAGTGGGAAAAATCTTATATGCCAATCCTCTTGCCGCGCAATTATTAGCTGAGCCATTACAAGCATCTTACGGGGAAGCGTTTGGCTACCAGTTCACTCCTAATGGCACTACCAACCTCGAAATGCGCACAGAAGCCGGTCTAAATATGATCGAAATGCAGGCTTCACCGTTGGATATCGACGGCCAGCAACTACAATTGATCAGCTTACGGGACATCACAGCAGAGCAGCAGTTCAAAGAAGATGCTCAAAGAGCGCTCGAGAAAATGAAATATGCCTGGGAAGACAGCGAAGAAAAGTTCCGCGCCGTCTTCGAATATTCCCCGGACGCCATCATGCTGATCGATGTTGAAACTGCGATCATCACCGATTGCAATCAAGTCGCCTGCGATATGAATGGATTCCCACGAGAAGAAATGGTCGGGCAGCCGATCAGCCTTTTCGATATGGATTCCGGGGACGGCGAAAGTGTACTGGACTCCCACAGACGCTACCTGAAGCGGGTGCGCGCCGCGGGCGTGTTGAAATACGAAACCCACCATTTGCACAAAGACGGCTCGATCTTCCCAATCGAAGTTTCAACCACGATCATCACACTCAACGATCGCGAAATGCTGCTGGGCATTGACCGGGATATCAGCGAGCGCAAGCGCACCGAGTCGGCCTTGCAACTGGCGAACGAGAAACTCAACCAGTGGGTACATGAACTGGAACTACGCAACCAGCAGAGCAACCTGGTCAATGAAATGAGCAATATGCTGGAAAGCTGCCAGGTGGTGGGCGATGCCTACCGTGTTTTCGGCCACTTCGCCAAAAGCATGTTCCCGGAAAATGCGGGACATCTTTTCATTCTGAGCGAATCCCGCAACATGTTGGAAGCGGCGGCTTCGTGGGGCTGGAAAAAAGGCGGCACCAACTGGCTGGAAAACAAACTGGTTTTCCCCCCGGAAGACTGCTGGGGAATCCGCCGTGGCCTGCCACATGTGATCGCTCACTCCGGCGATCTGCTTTACTGCGATCACCTTGAGCTGACCGATTCGGATGAACTACATCCCTATCTATGTGTACCGATCATGGCCCAAGGCGAAATGCTGGGCGTGCTGCACCTGCAAACCACCGCCAATATGGACATCAAGAAAGAAGAACGTTTTGCCAAAGAAGTAGCCGAACGCTTTGGCCTGCGCCTGGCAAACCTGAAAATGCGCGAGTCCCTACACCAGCAATCGATCCGTGACCCACTGACCGGCATGTTCAACCGCCGCTACATGGAAGAAACCCTGGAACGCGAAATCCGCCGGGCGATCCGGCACGACCGTTCTTTAGGCATCATCATGATCGACCTGGATCGCTTCAAACACTTCAACGACACCTTTGGGCACCATGCCGGTGATGCATTGCTTCAGGAAATCGGTCTGTATCTACAAACCAACATCCGCTCGGAAGACATCGCCTGCCGCTACGGGGGTGAGGAATTCTTGCTAATCCTGACCGAGTCGACCTTGGAAGCCTCAATCGACGTAGCTGAAAAATTGCGCGAGGGCATCAAGCATTTACGCATCCAGTACCGGCGCGAAGCTCTGGGTACGGTCACCGCTTCGATGGGCATTGCCAGTTTCCCCGAACACGGCTCCAGCATGCAGGTGGTTTTGGAAACCGCCGACGCGGCGCTCTTGCAGGCCAAGAAAGCAGGCCGGGACAAAGTGGTCGTTGCGGATAAGCGCAACCGCTAATTCGACAAATCAACCCGAGCAAACTTGCATCCTTCGCCAATCGTGGTATGCTTTAATCAGCCCCACTTCTGCAAGTATTGCCGCTTGAAGTAGGCCCAATCGAACATCTGGAACGATCACAGGACAAGCATGTACATATCAATAGAAGGCGTGATTGGCGTCGGGAAAACCACCCTGGCGCGCCTGCTGCAAAAACGCCTGGACACCGAATTGCAGCTCGAAGTCTTTGAAGAAAATCCTTTTCTGGCCGATTTCTACGGCGATAGAGCGCGTTATGCTTTCCAAACGCAGATCTTCTTTTTGCTCAGCCGTTACCACCAGCAGCGCCGCGAAATCCCGGAGATCGTCAAGAACGGCAATAGTCTGATCACCGATTACACGTTCGCCAAGGATGCTTTGTTCGCCTGCATCAACCTGGAAGGCGACGAGTTGGACATGTATTACAAGGTACACGAAGCCCTGGCCGAGAAGATCGTCCTGCCCGACCTGGTCGTGTACTTAAAGGCCGATACAGCCGTGCTTATGCAACGGATTGCCATGCGTGATCGTTCCTACGAACGCAACATGGAATCAAATTACATTGAAATGCTCAACGAAGCCTATAATGAGTTCTTCGCCAATTACTCGCTGGGACCCAAATTGCTCACCATCGATTCGAATGAACTCGATTTTGTTGCCTACGAAGAACACCTCAAGCTGATCGAAAACCGCATCCGGGGCGCGCTGGGCATGCTGCCCTACCAATCCGAACTCCCCCTGGATGCCGCCGACTGAGCGAGGAGAAGCTATGCGGATCACAAAAGATATGCTGCTCAATATCGCCCAAGATACCGTGACAAAGCGGGTGCAGGAAGACCCCAGCATCATGGCGGCATATCTGCACGGCTCGATCTTGAGCGAGGAACCTTTGCTGGGCGGCACCACCGACATCGACCTGGTATTCATCTACGCCGGTGGCAACCGCCAACGCGAGATCACCCGCCTGACGGACGAAGTCACCCTGGATATCGAATACCATCCGCAGAGTATGTACCGCCCACCGCGCGCCCTGCGCGCCGATCCCTGGCTGGGCTACACGATCTACGATTGTCAATCCATCCACGACCCCGACCATTTCATTGACTTCGTCCAGGCCAGCGTGCGCGGCCTGTTCGGCACACCGGAAAACGTGCTCGAACGCGCCGAACCGCTGCTGACCGAAGCGCGCCAGACCTGGCTGCGCTATCACAACCAGATTCCCGAATCCGGGCCAGAGTTGGTGGCCGAATACCTGCACGCCCTGGAATGCATTGCCAACGCGGTCGCCTGCCTGAACGGCCCGCCGCTAACCGAGCGCCGTTTCCTGTTGGAATATCCGGCCCGCGCTGAAGCGCTGGGCAACCCCGGTCTGCACGTCGGTTTATTGGGGCTGTTGGGCGCGGTGAATATTTCCAAAGCTGAGATCGCCGCCTGGCTGCCCGGCTGGGAAGCCGCCTATAAAGCGCTCGGCGGCATGCCGGAAGTTCCCCCACACCTACACCCCAACCGTAAGTTCTACCACCTGCGCGCCTACCAGGCCCTGCTGGAAAGTGAAAACCCAGAGACCGCCGTGTGGCCGCTGCTGCGCACCTGGACGCACGCCGCCCGCCATCTACCCGCCGCCAGCAATCCGGTCAAAGCCTGGACAGACGCCTGCGACCAGATCAACCTGCTCAACGACCATTTCGCCCAGAAAGTGCACGGCCTGGACGCTTACCTGGATACGGTGGAAGAATTATTCGAGAAATGGAAACAGGAACGCGGGTTGGCATAAATGAACGGATTAGTGGGGAGATGCAAAATGCAGGCGGCTAAAGCCGCGAATGCAAGACGCAAAATTACAAATGATGAATTGCAGAAAGCACCGGCTCACTTCGCGAATGAAATTCCCACACGATCAATGAATAACGCCTCAATTCCAACAAATTGACTAAAGACTACCTGACTATTCGACTATCTGACTACCTAACTATCCAACTAAGCTCTAGGCAGCACCACGCTGAACTTGGCGCCCTGGTCCGGCCCGTCACTCTCGGCCCAGACGCGCCCTTCGTGTAATTGCAGGATGCCGCGCGCAATGTTCAGGCCAATGCCCATCCCACCGTAGGTGCGCGTCATGTGGTCTTCGACCTGGAAGAAACCCTGGAAGATCTTTTCAAGGAACTCTTCAGGGATACCTACCCCATTGTCCACCATATCGATCTGTACCTCTTTTGATTTGGGCGTGACCGTGATCGTAATCAGGCCGCCATCGGGCGTAAAACGTACAGCGTTGTTGATCAGGTTGATAAAGACGCGTTCCAATTTCTGAGTGTCGGCTTTGACGGGAATCTTTTTGTCGGGGAAATCGAACACGACCGTATGTCCTTTGATCTCGGCACTAGCCTGTTCCTTCTTATAAGCCGCCTGGATAATCTCCTGGATGGGAACCACGTCGAGGATCAGATCGATCTCGCCCATTTGCAGCATGCTCATATTGGTCATATCTTCGATGATCGAGCGCATACGCATGGCTGAGTTGAGCACGCGATTGGCCATGTCGGAAGCTTCGCCGCTGGCGTCCTGTTTGAGCAACTCAGCGTAACCCAGCACCAACCCTAGCGGCGTGCGCAGTTCGTGCGAAGCAATCGAAATGAAATCGCTCTTGATCTCATCCATGCGGCTGAGTTCAGCCACGGCAGCTTGCAGCGATTCGAGCAGTTGGGCATTGTGAATGGCCACGGCAGCCTGGGAAGCAACCACCGAAAGCACGTGCACATCGTCTTCGGTGAATTCACCATTGCGCTTGTTGATGCCTTCCAACACCCCGGTGACCTTGTCCTTGATCGCCATTGGCACGCCCATCAGCGAGCGTTCCTGCAAATCGACCTCTTCAGCCACCTGCTTGAAGTGGAAGGGATGCGCGGCCAGATCGTTGATCACCAACGGTTTGTTCTGCTGGAAGATCGTCCCGGCAATGCTGTTATCGAGCGGCACAGGGATGGTAGCAAGCTGTTCAGGGTCGGAGCCGGAAGAAGCCGCAAAACGCAGTTCACCTTTGTTCTCGTCATAAAGCATGACCGAAGCGGCTTCACAGTCGAGCAATTCAGCAGCCGAGTCGATGATGTATTGCAGCAGGCGTTTGGGGTTCAGGGTAGAATTGAGCGTCAGGCTGATCTCGACCAGGCGCGCCAATTGCCGCACGCGTTCGCGCAAGATTTTTTCGGTATTATTCGCAGCCTCTACCATAATGATATTAGTTTAGCTTGAAATGGGGTGTTTGTCCACTAAAGCAGACGGCGTGCAAGTAAACATGAGATTAACAAATATTTTGTATATTATTTTGCATTCTATTCTGCATTGTAAGATATATTGAATTATTCCAAGTCCACATTTACACGCTTCAAAACAAATTAGCGCACACTTTTTAGATCAAGCTTCGCCATCCGTTCCTTGTTCAAAAATATGTGGGGCGTATTGGCGGATGCGCTGCGCCAACTCTCCATCCGGCCAGCCGCGAAAATCACCAACCATGATCACTTCCATTGTTTTTCTCACAACCAAGCGAGCGAGTTTGTTCTCAGGCTGTACTACAGCCGGTTGCTTCAAGATCAAAGCATCGCCGGAAAAATAATCTCCCTGGAAATCACTTTTTCCCAAACGCTCAATATTCTGCCATGAAGTCATGACCTGACATTCAGCCGCATAACGCAACTCCAACCCTTCAGCAGATACGCGCAAATAGCTGAATAACATTTTGAGAATGTGCTGCAGCAATAAAGGAATGATCAGAATCAAAACATCATGTTCATCCCAACGCAGCCAATGAGCGGAAAGGCGCAGAGCACCTTTCCAACTCAAGCGGTATTTTTTTGCAGTATTTAGCTCACTCGAATTCATCGGCTCTCCTAGTCATCAAAACGCGAGTCGTCCAGCATGCGCTTCAGCTTATCTTCCTCGCTCTCTTCGACCAGCATCACACCTTCCTCACGGTCAGCACGCAGACGCTCTTCGGCCAAGGCCAAGAAAGAGCCACCAGCGCGCGCCGCGATCTGCCACTTACCGCAGTGTGGGCAGCGCTCCAATTTCCCTACCACCAGGTTCGGGGCAAAGTAGTGCCGCGAGAAGGGCAGGCCGCAAGCCTTACAGACTGTCCCCCCGGCCGGGCCATACTCTCCAACCGGCCGCACCTTGTCTTGCTTGCCGGTCAGCAGCGGCACCAAGATGCCGATCACACTGACCGCCAACACGATCCCGAAGACCGGGATCACAATCCCAAGCGTAGCCTTCCCAGCCTCCTCAGCGGTGATAAAGTAAGCCCGCACCT
>JBNKDB010000480.1:0-2350 GCA_050288045.1 Anaerolineales bacterium
CGACAAGGTCAGGGCCGGCGTCGCCCGCATGCGCAGGCAACTGCCGCAAAACCGGCTGCGGGCCCACCTGGAAAAATGCGCCCTGACCTACGGCTGCCCGGCCGGGAAAAACTTCTTCCTGGGCCGCTACGAAGCACCCCTGCCCACGGCCACCACCTGCAATGCCCGCTGCCTGGGATGCATCTCGCTGCAGGCGGAAGGCAGCATGCCCTGCAGCCAGGAGCGCATCGCCTTCACCCCCACGCCGGAAGAAATCTCCGCCGTGGCCCTGGCGCATATTCAAAAAGTCAAGCGGGCCGTGGTCAGCTTCGGACAGGGATGCGAAGGCGACCCCCTGACGGCCGCCGACACCATCGCGGCGGCCATCGCCAAGATCCGCGCGGCAACGCCATCGGGCACCATCAACATGAACACCAACGGCAGCCTGCCCGAAAAAATCCACCGCCTCCTGGAAGCCGGACTGGACAGCCTGCGCATCAGCCTGAACAGCGTCCGGGATGTGTGCTACAATGCTTATTTCCGGCCCAAGGGCTACGGCTTCGAAGACGTGGCGGCCGGCATCGACCTGGCCCTGGAAAAAGGCGCCCACGTAGCCATCAACTATTTGAACTGTCCGGGATTTACCGACACGCCGGAAGAATACGGCGCGTTACAGATCTTCATCGAAGAGCACCCCATCCACATGATCCAGTGGCGCAACCTCAACTTCGATCCCCTGCGGTATGTTCAATTAATGAACACAGTGACAGAACACCGCCCGCCCATGGGGGCCGCCGCCCTGCTGGAAAAGATCCAGCGGCGCTTTCCCCGGCTGCGGCACGGTTATTTCAACCCGCCCAAGGAGTCATGGGAACAACCGCCTCAAAAGTCAAAAGGAGGATAAAGACATGACCACACGCATGATATTGTCCACCACCATCACTTTGTTGCTTACCGTCGCGCTGGCCCATTCCGACGGCAGCATGCACTGCGGCAACAGCTTCGTCAAACTCGGCGAACGCGCTTTCCTCGTCCAGCAGGATTGCGGCGAACCCGTCTCCAAACAGCATATCGGCTACACCATCGACCCGAAGGAAAGACGCGAATTGCTCATCGAAGAGTGGGTCTACGGCCCCCGGGACGGCGGCTACTTCTACATCATCACCTTTGTCGGGGGGAAAGTGACGCAGATTACTTCAGAACGCTGAGGACCGGCTGTCAGATGGATCGGTATTGCCGAGGGTGGATTGTTCACTCATTGGGATAGCGGCAAGCTGTACGGGCAGGTTTTCTGAGCGCCAGATTTTTTATTTAGCCGTCTCATAGCTACCAACGGATAATCATTTACGAAGTTGTGCAGACCGATGTTAGAACCGCTGTATTTGTCGTGTAAATCGACCATATCGATGAATTTTCATAGGGTGGGTAAATATGATTAATCCATAACCAACATAACTATTCCTGAATGTATTTTGTGTTGAAAATTCATTCCTTCGACACTAAATAAAAAGTATATGCAAAATTGGCCTGATTGGGACGCAATCAAGCCGGTCACCTAATAGCCAATGTTGGGCGGAGAACTGTTGATAGGAGTGCCGAATGGCAGATCATCAATCTCAGGAGTACGCGACGCTCCGCGAGGAGTTGCTACAAGCAAAGCGTTACGTTTTCGAACGACCATTGATAATCGTGGCCTTGGGTGTTGGCGGACTTACGACCCTCAACTTGGAATACACTGGAGCGGTTGCATTGGTGCTGAGCGGCCTAATCCTATTCAACTTCTGGTTCACGGTCAATCGGCTCATGAGCTCAGCGCGGATAGCAGCATACATTCAAATAGAGCTGGAAGAAGGGACGTCCGACTCATGGGCTGGCTGGGAATCCAGCCTTCGTTATTACAGGAAATGGCTCAAGCTTGATCCTGAGGGCGCTAAAAAGAAGGTTGACGTGGAAATGGACAATGATGCGGTGCCAGACGCAATGTTAAACTACCCGCCTATCTACCAGCTGCACATCGCTCTTATGGCCTCGGCAGTTGCTGGTGCCTTCGCCGTCACGACCCTATCCCTAAGTATCGTAAACGCGGTGTGTGCTGTAGGAGTCGTCGGGCTGACTGCACTATTCGTCCGGGAGTGCAGAAGGTATTGCCCGTCGAAGATCTCCAGATTGATTGAGAGGAATCGAGTGATCTGGGGACATGTATTCGAGTACATGAGGCAAGAAGGCGCAAAGCCTACAATTGGCAAGGAAGGCTCCGCCCAACTCGGCAACAATTCGCCAACTTGGAAGTCAAATAAGAAGCCGATGAGACGAGACAAACTTATAATAAGCGAAGAGGAAGCCATTCAAATATTAGCTGCTGGCGTATATG
>JBNKDB010000481.1:0-5242 GCA_050288045.1 Anaerolineales bacterium
GGTGGGGGCGTGCATGGCATTGCTGATCAGCCAGGCGAAGGTTTCATCGTCGACTGGCTCCTTGCGGTAGGAGCGCGCCGTCCGCCGCGTGTTGATGGCGTCCAGCAGGGACATATTGGGGTTGGGATTGTCAACCAACTCGCCGGGCTGCAGGAAACGCCCGTCGTAGGGAATCGAGTTTTGCATATCCAGGATGAATTCCGGCAGTTGTTTGCCGGGTTGCTCCTGGGCGGTTTTTGTTTCTTCTTGAACCATTAATTTGTCTCCGTTACGGTTGGCAATTATTCTAAGGTTTCGCGAATGGAATAGTCGCGTTCCTTGGACATGGCGCCATAGGTGAACATTTCGGCCAGTAAACCGAAGGAGAAGAACTGCACTCCGATGGTAATCAGCAGTGTGCCCAGCGTGAGCAGCGGGCGGTGGCCGATGAAGATGCCCAGCACCAGGCGGATATATGCCAGGTAGGCGTCGATGGCGAAACCAGCCAGGAAGGCCAGCAGGCCGAACATGCCGAAGAAGTGCAGTGGGCGGCGGTTGAAGCGTGACAGGAAGAACACGGTCATGAAGTCGAACAGGCCGCGCGTCAGGCGTTCGATGCCGTACTTCGATTTGCCATAGGGGCGCGGGTGGTGCTTGACCTTGATCTCTGCAAGCCGGAAGCCGCGCCAGTTCGCCAGCACGGGGATGTAGCGGTGCAGTTCACCGTACAACGTGATCTCTTCGGTGACTTCGTGGCGCATGGCCTTGAAGCCGCAGTTCATGTCGTGGATCTCCAGGCCGGACGCCGCGCGCACAGTGCCGTTCGCCAGGCGGGAAGGCAGTGTCTTACTCAATGGGTCGAGGCGCGGGTATTTCCAACCGGTTACCAGGTCGTAGCCCTCGTCGAGTTTTTCCAGGAAACGCGAGATTTCGACCGGGTCATCTTGCAGGTCGGCGTCCATGGTGACGACGATCTCGCCTTGCGCGGCCCGGAAGCCAGCGGTCAGTGCCGCGGCTTTGCCGAAATTGCGCCGGAAGCGGATCACCTTGACGTTTGGATCGGCGGTGTGCAGTTTTTCTAAAGCTGCAAAGGTGCCATCGGAGCTGCCATCGTCCACGAAGATGATCTCGTAATCCTGGCCGATTTCCGTAAGACTCTCCACCAGCTTTGTGTGAAGCTCGTGCAAACTGCCTTCTTCGTTATATGCGGGAATGACGATAGAAAGCGACATTTCTTTTTCTCTCTCCTTATCAAAGTCTGGCTGTAAAATTCTTACATAGAAAAGGGTATGCGTCAAGCAAGGATTACGCTATTCGCACTTGGGTTCGGCTAGCGGAACCAGCAATTGTACCTGAAGTTCGGGGTAATATTCTTCCACTTCGTAATTGCACAGCATCGGCCGGGTGACCTGGGTGACGTATAGATTGTTCTCTTCTGCCAGCGCGTCCACGACCGGTTCTTTCGTGCGCAGGAAGAGCGGGTCGGTGACGATCAGGGCGAAGCGTTGGCTGTTGAGATCGTTTTCCAGCTTGACCATGTAAGGATCATTGTAAGCCATTACCATTTCCATCAGGAACAGCTTCTCGTAATCGGTCACCAGTTTGACGTTTTCGACCATGTAAAAAGTGAGCAGGTGGCGCTGGGAGATGAACAATACTTCGGCGTCGTCTGGGACATTCTCGCGGATGTAATGGTTGATCTCGGTCAGGGCGCGCTCGGCTTCATCAAAATCGTGTGACTCGAATGGCCCGCCGGAACTGATCGCAAATACGACCGGTACCAGCACGATCAGACCCATCAGGCTCCAATGCGGTTTATGCTCGGATGGGGTTCCATCTTGGCGCATAAAAGTGCGCGTGAACAAGGCTGCCGCGATCAGCAACAAGATCAGCATGTAGCCGTCCAGGTTGTGCAGGTTAGTGCCCCCGCCGATCTTGGCGCTGATCACCAGCCCTCCGGCGCACAGCACCGCCATGATGGCGGCCAGCCCCAGCAGGCGCAACCAATGCCAGGCGCGCACCGGGCGCAGCATGCTGAGCAGGTAGATCAATAAGGGGGCGCTGACCAGCAGCGTACCGGTCAGGATGCCGAGCGGGTAGGAGGTGTTCGGCAGCAAGCGGTACCAGAGCAGGTCGGAATCGAAGAAGGCGCCCAGTACTTCGGGGTCGTGGCCGGAAATGGTCGTGTACCATTCCTGGGTTGCCAGCCCGGCCAAACTGCCTGCGATAGCGTATACGGCTGGTTGCCAAAAATAATTGACCCAATCCATGAAGCGCTGCCCCTTGATCGGGCGCTTCATGAGATAGAAGGTGATCGCAATTAAGGCGGGCATCGGAATCCAGTTGATGCGCGTCAACCCGGCCCAGGCGGAGGCGACCAGCACCACCACCAGCGAGCGCCAGAATTTTTTGCTGTCGAAGGCCCACAGCACGATCACGGCCACGGACAGCATCTGGTTGAAGATCGGGGCCTGGAACATGAACAGCGCTGCCCAGAAAACGAACATCCATTTGAGTGGTTTGCCGGGGAAGGGCAGGCGGCGCATGACCAGGTAGGCAGCCAGCAGTGTAAAACCGATGCTCAACAGCGCCTGCCACAGGCGATGCACCCACAGGGGCGGGTTGCCGAACAAGAAAGGCACGGCCTGCAATAAATAACGCGTCGGGTTGTTGTGCGGCAGTTCGAATTTGAAGCCGTAGATGCGCTCTGCGAAAAAGGTCGAGGCGTAATAATAGCGGCTGGTTTCGGACCAGCCCAAGGATAACGGGTAGGCGGAAATATCGGCGATGAAACCGGAGAGGTGGTAGCCCAACCCAAAGACCAGCAGCGAGGTCACCAGTGGGTAGGTCCAATGCTTCCAGTCCAGCAGTGCGTCCAACAGCAGTGCCCCCACCACCACGACGATCCAGAAGGCGAAGAAGCGCGGGAAGATGTTGATCAGGTAACGGCCGTAATAGCTGCGCGCCAGGTAAGGGAAAACGCCGATCAGGGCTACGAACACGACCCAGCCCACCAGTCGCCAACGCTTCAACTGAGACTGAAAGGCATCCAGCCAGTCGAAAACGCGCCCGGCCAACGGCGTCCAGGAGGCAACCAGGGCGACCACCAGACCCAGGCCGGAGATTCCCCCGGCGATGATGAAGGCAGTGCGGCTGCGGGTGACGAAGAGCACTTCTTCCTCAATCGCCTGCTGGATGAATTGCGTTAATGCGCCGATCAATAAGATCAGGGTAAAAGCCAGGAAAACCCGCCCTAATAGCAGGCGGGTGATGTATTTGTCAGGTGCTTGGGTTTGGCTGGTTTTATCTTTCTCCCTGGAAGTTCCCATACGTTCACATACTTTCTTCTTCTTCGGATGCGGCAGTTTCCGCGGCGCGTTTGCGGGTGTTTGGCAGCAGGCTCGACATGAACAGTGCCCCCGGCAAGCTAGCGAGCATCATGATCAGGCGGTAAACGAAGGCCAGGGTCAGGGCGCTTTCAGGAGAGACGCCCCCCAGGTTGACGAACAATGAGTAGAATGAGGCTTCCTGTACGCCCAGGCCGTTGATGGAGATTGGCAGCAGGGTGACGAAATAGACCACACTCCATAACCCGGCGATCAGGAAGGGCGAAATCGTTTCTCCCATGCCGGTCAGCAGCAGGTAGAAGCACAACACGATCGAAACCATATGCATGCAGGTGAAGGAAAAAGCCGCCAGCACGCCCTGAGGCTGGTCTTTCCACAGGATCACTGCTTCCCAGATACGCCGCAGCAGTTTGAAGATTTTTTCTTGGACGGTGGTGATCCATTTGCCGAGCACAGCGGGAAATGCCGCCGCCAACGGCGCGCCGGGCTGCCAGGTCTGCAGGGCAGTTTCGCTGCCGAGCAACGGGACGATTCCAAAGGGGAGGATCAGTGCCATACCGGCCATGCCCACCAGACGATCCATCAGTAGGGAGGCAGCCGAGAAAACGGCATCGAAGCCTTGTTGGGCGCACCCGGCCAGGCGCACCACGTCACCACCGACGGTAGTTGGCAGGAAATTGGAAGCAAACAGCCCGGCGAAGGTCAGGCGCGTGCTTTCGCCGAATGAAACCGGAATCTTGGAAGAGCGCAGCAGCATATGCCAACGGGCGATGTAAAAGAAACGCGAGCAGAAGATCAGGAAGACCGCGGCTACAAAGCGCCAGATCTCGATCTGTCCAACCTCCTCACGGATTTCGGCCCAGTCTTGCTGGGATAATAGATAGACTACCAGGCCCAGCGCCAGGATCGTGCCGCCGACGCGGATGATCATATTCCAATTGGGAGAACGTTTCTCAGTTTGCTGCGCTTCCACGGTTAATCCTGGTCCCCTCGCACGACGTAACGTACGTTATAGATCGGTTTGGACTGCGATTCGTGATAGGTGCGCGCCACCATTTCGGCGATCAGGCCCATCAGGATCGATTGGAAACCCATCAAGATCAGCATCACGCTGATCAGGAAGATCGGTGAGTCGGCGACGCCACCCAGGAAGATCAGTTTGCGCAGCAACAGGTAAACCATGCCAACCGAGCCAATCCCCATGAATAGGATGCCGGGTGTACCGAACAGATAGATCGGTTTGTTGGAAAAGCCGCTCAGGAATTTGACCGTGAACAGATCCAGAATCACCTTAAAGGTGCGTTCCAGGCCATAGTTGGTTTTACCGTGTTTGCGGGGATGGTGGCGCACCGGCACTTCAACGATCTTGGCGCCAACGTACCCGGCATAGGCCGGGATGAAACGGTGCATTTCGCCGTACAGGCGGAAACCACGCAGGACTTCGCGGCGGTAAGCTTTGAGCGAGCAGCCATAGTCGTGCAGGTGTACGCCGGTTACCCAGGAGATCAGGCCGTTGGCGATGCGCGAAGGCAGCGTACGGGTGATGAAGGTGTCCTGGCGATTGATACGCCAGCCGCTGACCACGTCGTTACCTTCATTGAGTTTATCCAGCAGCATGGGGATATCGGCCGGGTCGTTCTGCATATCGCCGTCCATCAGCACGATGATCTCGCCGGAGGAATAATCGATGCCGGCCGAGATGGCGGCGGTCTGGCCGAAATTACGGCGCAGTGCCACCAGGCGGGTGTGTTCGGGGTCTTCCGCAACCAATGCTTCGAGCGCGTCCAGGCTACCGTCGCGGCTGCCGTCGTCGACGAAGATCACTTCCCAGGTGCAACTGTGATCGTCAAGCGCGGCGTGCAGGGCATCGTGCAGCAAGGGCACGGTTTGTTCTTCATTATAGATCGGGATAACCA
>JBNKDB010000482.1:0-4842 GCA_050288045.1 Anaerolineales bacterium
CTTGCGCTTGCTCGGCAGCAAGACCATCAGGGCCTAGATTCAGGAACTCGGTTTACTTTGCCAGTAAACTTTCGATCACCCGCCGCATTTCATTGGGCGTGATTGAGCCGCTGACGATGATGAACTCGCCATCGCGGATGAAGGTGGCGTGGCTGTAGGTGTCGCCTTCACTCCAATCTTCGATCAGCACGGTTTCACCGGCAATCGTGAACAACTCCTCGGGATACGGCTCGAAATCGATGTCGTAGAAGTAGTCATTGAGGTCGCTGTAATCGCTTTCACTGGCGACCACGCTGAGGATGTCGTAATCCCCGGGACCGTAAAAATCTACTACCGTGGCCCAATCGGCGGTCGGCACCCAGGCCAGGGCTTCATCGTCGCTGCCAAAGTCGCGGGCATCGGTTTCGTAGGCCTCGTAGAATTCGTAACCGGCGGGGAGGTAATCCGGGATCAGGTCTTCCGGCGCTTCGATGGCGCTCCCATAATCATCACCTGAGCCTTCATCGCCCCAACCCGCTGCGCCCAGATCGTCTTCGCCCCAATATTCATCAGGATCTAAGAGGCCTTCAACCTCGGGGGCCTGGAAGTATGCCATCCTCAGTGTCTGGGTGGGAGACTCGGCCTGACCGCCGCTGCTGATCTCGACTTCGTAATCGCTGAAACTGCACGAGTGTTCGCTGCGGGCCTGTTCCAGGTTCAGCACGATCAAGTAGAGGTGATCGTATGCTCCCGCATCCACGCTGGCCTCACCATCGGGCATGTCGAAAACGTCGACCTGGTTTCCTTGCACACCAACCAAGAGACCGGTCAGGTCCTGTGAGTCCAGGCTGACGGTTAGAACATCATCACCGAAGACTTCGATGTAGTCGGCGCCCATTTGCCCGACGCCGTCCACCGGCTGGAAGGTCTCGTCGGCATAAGCTTCGCCTTCCAGGCGCACGATCGGGTAATCGGCGCCTTCTTCGAAATCACGGGTAAGCATTGCTACGCTGAAATCCTTGAAAACCGTTTCCAGATCGGTGCCCAGACTGGCGAGGGTTTCATCGAAAGCTTTGTAGCCGTCGAATTCAATGGCGTTCTCCCACAGGGCACGGATAGCGTCCTGTCCGTATTGTTCGGAGATATAGCGCAAGAACACCCACTGGCCGTACCAGTGCAGATCATCTTCGACGCGCTCTTGCCCACCCTCGGCTAGCTGGCAGGTGTCGGGCGCTTTGGCGACCGCCGTGATCACATCACGCCCATCGTTGAGGTCGTTGTAGAGTTCGTCCTGCATCCAGGTAGCGGTGGCTTCCCACAGCCAGTCGGCCGGTTCTTCGGAATCGTAGCCGTATTGTAGGGCGTGGTTGAACTCGTGGGCGGTGGTCGAGTACATGTACTCCACCGGTGTCAAAATTGTCTCGGTCAGGTCTTCTGCCTCGACGAAATCGTTGTCGATTGCCATGAAAGAGAACGAGGCGTTGTATTCAGTTGCACTGCTGTTGGGGTTGTCGATGATGATGGTTTCCGGGTAGCCGCCTTCAGTGTAGCCAAAGGTGCCGTCCTCCAGGGTGTTCGCCAGGTATACATCGTAACGGTCATCGCCCCCGGCGCCTTCGTCTCCCGGCGGGGCCGTCCACCCCAGATATTCGATTTCCGCCCACCAGGCGTATTCCATCGCTCGGGCGACTTCTTCGACGAAGTCGGGGTGCTGGTTGCCATTGGCGTCGGTGGTAGGGACGGCATCTACCCCGGAAGTGGTGTAGTGGATGCGAAAGTGCTCGGTGTCCAATGTCTGGGGGTTACCGCTCAAACTGGGGCGTTCCCCCTCGCTGGGGCTGTCACCCGGCGGGCCGAAATCTACTTCTGGCAGGTCCTGGGAGGACAGGCGCGGCAAGCTTTCGCCGCCGGCGATTTCTGGCACACGCGTTGGACTAACTGCCTCGCTCTGCGTTGGATTGCCTTCGATTGCCGCCAATTCTTCGGCAATGGCCGTTAGGGTCGCGCGTAATTCAGCGGCGCTGTAATCGCCGTCATCTTCCGATGCTCCAGAGAGAGTTGCGCAGGCCAGGGTGGTTACCACTAAAATGGTGATGCTGAACAATAATTTACGGCGGCGGTTGGGTTTCATTTGCGTGTCCTGGGATAATGGTTGGTTGGGTTGAAAAATGTTAAACTAGGGAGATACCAATTTATTCTATCAATGTAGGTCGGAAAATAGTTTTGCAGTTTTGAGAGGTTATGGGGATAAAGTTTAGCCTGGAATGGTGGCTGCGTAAAATAAGAAATAAGTGATAAAAATGACTTTTTTTGGAAAATCGGGAGCAAGCAGCCCTCGATCTCTTTACCAGCCTCTATTCGTCATAATAATCAGCGGGGTCTAGTAAGGTTTCTACTCTGGGGGGAACGAAATGCGGAGCGGATAATGATTCGTCTGGTTGCTGGGCCTGGCCGCCGTTGGTAATGGTTAGTTTATAGTCGCTGAAGGTGCAGTCAGCTTCGGTTTCGGCGCGCTCTAGATTCAACACAACTAGATAAAGTTTGTCGAACACACCTGCATCAACGCTGACCTGGCCATCGGGCATTGAAAATATATCTGCCTGCTTCTGTTTTATTCCTACTAATACACCTTGTAGATTTTGTGAGCTCAATGTGATGGTCACTACACCACTTCCCTGAATCCTTACATAGTCGGCGCCCATTTGCCCCACACCATCTACCGGTTGAAATGTTCTACCTGTTGCCGTTTCACCCTCCAGGCGCACGGTGGGGTAGTCCGCGCCTTCTTCAAAGGCCCGTAAGAGCAATGCCACACTGAAGTCCTTGAAAACGGTTCCCAGGTCAGTGTCGACAGCTTTCAGCGTTTCATCGAAGATTTCATAACCGTCGTATTTGATGGCATGTTCCCATAGAGCACGCACAATATTATGTCCGTAGTGTTCGGAGATATAGCGCAAGAACACCCACTCACCGTACCAGTGCAATTGGTCCTCGACGCGGTCTATACCGCCCTCCGCCAACTGGCAGGTATCCGGTGCTTTGGCAACCGCATAGATCAGGTCGTTGCCTTCATTGATCTCGTCATAAAGCTCATCTTCGATCCAGGTGGCAGCTGCTTCCCATAACCAGTTGGTTGGTTCCTGGCTATCATAGCCGTATTGGATCGCATGATTGAATTCGTGGGCGGCAGTAGTGTACATTACATCCAGCAGACTCATCTCTGCGGGATAATAGTCTTCATAGTCGGAAAAGTCATTGTCCAATACAAGGAAAGAAAAAGCCGCGTTGGATTCAACGACCTCGCTGTTAGGATTGTCTTCGACGATCGTTTTGGAATGACCGCCTTCGGTGTAACCAATCAAACCATCTTTTACGATATTTGTTATATATACATCGTAGCGGTCATCTCCACCCATGTGATCGTCGCCCGGTGGGGCCGTCCAACCAAAATATTCGACTTCCCCCCACCAGGCATATTCCATGGCGCGGGCGACTTCTTCCACGAAATCGGGGTGTTGATTGCTGTTGGCATCTATTTGGGAAACGGCATCATCGCCGCTGGTCGTGTAGTGAATGCGGAAATGTGCCGTGTCCAGGGTCTGCGGATTGCCGCTCAGGTAAGGCCGGGTTGTATCGCGGTAGCCTTCTCCAGGTGGTCCGAAGTCGATGTTTGAAAGGCTTTCTGGGGATAGGCGTGCAGGCATTTCTTCTGATTCGAAGTCAAAGGGAGGCTGGTATTCTGGGGTGAGTTGGGAAGTGGGAGTTACCGTGAGTGTAATTGTAGGACTGGCTGTTGGGGTGCTTGGATCTGCTGCTGTAAGGGTTGCAATCCGATAGGTGATTTCGGTTTGCGTAGCCTGCAATGCGATCAGAGCAGAATCTACAGGCGTTTCAGGAGGGCCTAAGACAGTGACACAGGCCAGGGTGGTGGTAATCAATAAGGAAGTAACAATAAGCAGCTTACTCTGACGATTGACTCTCATTTGAATTTCCCAGTGGCATGCTTTCAGTTATAAAAAATGTTAAACTATGGTACATGCCTGTTTATATTGTATCAACATAGGCAGAAAAATCAAAACAGGAATTTGAGAAGGTTCAGATGGCAGAAATTCACGTATTGGGAAGATTGGTCTTACCGGCAAATGGGCACATTCTCTTGGTCCGGAAACAGGGACGCGATTATGCTTATTTGCCCGGCGGGCACGTCGAACATGGCGAAGGGGTGCGCCAGGCGCTGCGCCGTGAGATCCAGGAAGAGATTGGCGGGGAAGTCGAGGTGGGGCGTTTTGTTGCCGCACTGGAACACAGCTATGAGAAGGAAGGCAAGCTTGCCCGCCATGAAGTGAATTTTGTTTTCCTGGGGCGCTTATTGGGCTATAACCTCACGCGTACTCCCAAATCGATAGAGCCAGATTTGGAGTTTTTCTGGCATCCGGTCGATCAACTGAAAGCCGTTAACTTGCAGCCATCGCCACTGCTACACATGCTCTGGGAATTGTACGAAATGGGCGATACGGTGAAATGGGCCAGTACGATGGAGGGGTAGTCAGGTAGTCTGATAGTTGGTTAGTTTGGTCGTCGTATAGTCAAATAGCCAGTAAATTTTGTCGTCTTATATGGAATAATCTATCTTTCAAGTAAATCCTTGAATCTGTAACGTAAGCTGCACCCTATGCGTATGGCAAATGTTCTGATCCCCCTTGCTCCAACATCTTTTTACTTGATCTGCTCGCGCACGATATCGCGCAGGTGATTGATCGGGCGACGGGTACCGTCGGCGCGGTCCAGGTAGTACCACAATTCCCAGCCGTTGGCGGGCGCGCCCATGATCTGCTTGGCGGCCTGGTGGATGGAAGCACGTTC
>JBNKDB010000483.1:0-4539 GCA_050288045.1 Anaerolineales bacterium
GCCAACATCCTGGCCGCCAACAGCCGAATGGCCCAACAGGCCTTGCGCGTACTGGCTGTGGCATTCAAGGTGGTCGAAGACCTGCCCGAAAACATCAATGCCGATATGGCCGAGAGCGACCTGACCTTTGTCGGTTTGTTCGGCATGATCGACCCGCCGCGCGCTGAAGTGCGCCCGGCGCTGGTCACCGCCCGCAACGCCGGTATTCGCACGGTGATGATCACCGGCGACTACCCCGAAACCGCGCGCGCAATTGCCGAAGATATCGGGCTGTACGAACCCGGCCACAAGGTGCTTACCGGCGCAGACCTGAACAAGATCGGTGATGCTGAACTACGTGAAGAAATCGAACACATCGACGTGTTTGCCCGCGTTTCCCCCGAACACAAAGTGCGTATCGTGCAGGCGTTGCGCGAGCGTGGCGAAGTCGTCGCCATGACCGGCGACGGCGTCAACGACGCCCCGGCGCTCAAGCAAGCCGACATCGGCGTGGCGATGGGCATTACCGGTACGGATGTCGCCAAGGAAACCGCCGACATGGTGCTGACCGACGACAACTACCGCAGCATCGTTTCCGCCGTGGAACAGGGCCGCGTGATCTACAGTAACATCCGCAAGTTCGTGTACTACCTGCTGTCCTGCAACCTGGCCGAGATCGGCGTGATCTTCCTGGCAACCTTATTCCGCCTGGAAGCCCCACTCAACCCGCTGCAACTGCTGTGGCTCAACCTGATCACCGACGGTGCCCCAGCGCTGGCGTTGGGCATGGAAAAAGGCGACCCCGACGTAATGGATCAGCCCCCCCGCCCAGCCGACGAACCGATCATCAACCGCTCGATGCGGCTTGGGATTATCGTGCAGACCATCGCCATCACCGCCGTTACTCTGGGCGCCTACATGCTGGGACGCTGGATGCATCCCGTTCCCCACGGCCAATTCAACACCCTGGCCGCTACGATGGCCTTCACCACGCTCTCGTTCTCGGAACTGCTGCGGGCGTTCACTGCCCGCTCCGAGCGCTACGGCGTCTTCAAACTGGGTTTCTTCTCGAACAAGGTCATGAACTGGGCCGTGCTCACCTCCGGTTTGTTGCTGCTGGCTGTGATCTATATCCCCTTCCTACAAGGTGTCTTCGAGACCGAACCGCTGGGCTGGCAACACTGGCAGTATGTATTGCCACTGCTGCTCATCCCCTCAATCGCCGCCGAATTGACCAAATTGGTCGTTCGCCGCCGGGGTGCCTAACGACTAACAAAACACATAAAAAAACGCCCGATGCGTCTAGACATCGGGCGTTTTACTTTTTAACTACAGTGGTTACTCAACCACACATTGGCGCTCGAAGCGCAAAGGTACACTCGCCAGCCAGATCTCATCCCCGGCGTGCAGTACAATGCGCTGCACAAGCTGGTTGTTAACCCGCGTTCCCCAACGAGAATGCATGTCGTAGAGCACGAACTCACCATCTTCCAGACGGATTTGGGCATGACGGCGCGAAACCAAGGGGGTCTCGAAGATCAGGTCGTTGCCGCCATTGCGCCCCAGGTTGACCACGGCGCGGTCAAGAGGAATGACCTGATTATGGAAAATCAGGCAGGCATCCCAGAAGGGCGGAATTTTTTGCTTGCTAATCTGTGCGGACATCTTACGTCTCAATGTAATATGGATGTTTGCCTACAAATTTTGTCACATTATACTCTAACTTCATTTCGAATTCTATCCACCATGTGTACTGCAAAAGCTATGCTGGCGCTTTAGCAGCCTGGATGTAGCCCAGGTAAAGCAAGATTACGCCCAATAACAGGCTCAGCGAATGCCAATCCACGAACCCAGCCAACACGAAACTGCCACCGCTGGCAGGCAGCAATGCCCCCGCCGCGATCAGGATATTGCCATACAAGCGGTTGGCGAGCACGCGTTTGCGCCAGAAAAGATAGGCCGAATACAAGGCTCCACCAGCCAACGCCAGCGTGCCGTACAGGTTCAACAAGATGGTCAGGGTAATGATGATGCCATTGCGGATCAGGATTTCGCCGTACTGCTCGGAAACCGGGACGAGCGGAGAAAAACTCTCGGCCGCCGCCGTGATCGGGGCGACGCGCAGTGAATCGATGGCGAACAGCGATACCACCAGTAAGACCGTCGCCAGGATCGAAGCCAGGTTGCGTTTGCGCACCAGCAGGAAGATCGTCCCCTGCCCTAACCAGGGAGCAGTCAGCATCGCCCCAGCCAGATACCAGGTCTTGAGCGCAAAGGAATTGAAGCCCACACTGAGCAAGGTTTCGGAGAACGAACCAAGGCCGTAGAGCAGCGCCCCAAGCGACCAGAACAACAGGTGTGAGCCACCGCGCTGCCGGTAGCGCTCGAAGACACTCCCCGCGAAGATCAGTGCAATCAGTGTCGTTGTCAATGAGATGTAGTTCACGAGCGTTTATCCTGCGGGCAAATTACCTACGATCGCAAAGCCGATAATGACCAGCACAGCCAGCAGCCCGATGCCCAGCAAAACCAGCAGCAGCGGCACCAGCTTCTCAGAAAGCCTGGTGGGGGTGAAGCGTTTACTCCGCCGTTCCATTGCCGTTGCTCCCTCTTTCAAAAGCCTGGTAGGTTTTCAACAAACTGAGCAGTACGTGGTCGGTAAAGCCGTGGATCTTACGTAGCATATCACCCCAGGCATGCGGCGAATGCACGGCCGAAGCCTCATATACATTCATCATCGATTCCAGCATGGCGTTGCGGAAGAACAGGAACGCCTGGGTTGCCTCGACCGGGGTCAGGTTTTGACGGCGGCCGATGGTGGCGTAGTCGTACCCCAGGGCATGCGCCTGCGCCTTGCCCGCATCCTGATCGGAGGAAATAAAAGTGATCAAGCCTTGCAAAAGGTCACGGCCGCTGCGCCGGTAGGTATCGCGGGCCGCATCATCCAATTTCTGGTACCAGTCTTCAGCCTCCAACTGGCCGTCGCTGATGCGCATGCGCGTATAACCAAGCGCACTCTGCACGACCACCGTGGCCTCTTCCTCCGCCCCAGAGCGCTCCGAATGCGTCCAAACTTCCAACTCACTGCGCTTGAAACGCCGGTGTCCGCCCTGTGTGCGATGTACGGGCAAGCGACCCTGATCGGCCCAATTGCGGACCGTGCTAGGATGCACGCCTAAGACGTCGGCAGCTTCACTCAGACTCAACCAATTCCCAGACATAACGTTCCTCACTCACATATTGAGGCAAATCGCAATGCGATTTGCTTAAGAAAAATCAAAGATTTTTCCATTATCCGACTTCATTGGCCAGGGCAGCCCGTTCGACGTAGCTCATTTGCTGATCGGCTTCTTTCTTGAACAGGCTCACGTCCACGCGCCGCAAAAGATACAGCGAGATCAAGATCAGGATGATTTCGATTACAAATACGACGACATACCCGGTGGTTGCACTGGCCACCTGGGTGACGGCATCGCGCACAACGCCGCTCAACAGATTGCCCAGCAAGCGTGAGATGGCATTGGACATGCCCCAGACCCCAATGAACAAGCCTACGCTGCCCGCCACGGTCATATCGAGCATCAAGGATAGGTTCGACACAGTCGACAAACCGGTCGCCAGTCCCAACAGCGAAACGCCCAGGTAAAAGACGCTCTGATTGATGATCAGGCCACTAAGCACGATCAGACCAAAAGCGGCCACCCCGGCCCAGGCACCAATGCGAGCCTGTAAGAGCTTGTTGACCCGGCCTTCGAGCATACCACCGGCCAGCAAGGAAATCAGGAAAAAGGTGCCCCAGATACTGGTAATGCGGGTGGTCACCTCAACCGGCAAATGGAAGACTTCTGCACCGTAGGGTTCCAGCAAGATGTCCTGGCCAAGAATAGCAATCAGCAGGATGGTCAGGTAAATAAAGAACATCTTGGCTTGCGAGTTCCCGGTCAGCGCGGCGAACATTTCTTGCCAGGAATAGCTGTCCGATTCGGGGGCGCTTTCAGTTCGGTTGCGCGGTTCCAACTTGATCAAGCCGATCAAGCCCAATCCCAGCGCTGCCAACCCCACGATCCAGAACGCCCGCACCAATACCGCCTGGGAATAGCTCTCCAGCAGATGGCTCAACCCATAGGAGGTCAGGATGATGCTGACGATCATCATAAAGAACATGATCGCGATCGTGCGGGAGCGGCCTTTTTCGCCAGAAATCTCGGAAGCCAGTGAGAAGTAGGAAACCGAAGCAAAATTGTAACCCATACCCCAGGCGCCAAAAGCCAGCACGCCCACCCCGATCCCGGCCCAGAAATTGTCGGCCAGCAGGAAGGCAACTTGCGGCGCAACCAGCACGCCGATCACACATAATAACAACCCCAACAAAATGTACGGGGTACGTCGCCAGCCAAAGATCGGATTGCGATCGGAAAAAGAACCAATCGCCACTTGAATAGGGGAAAAGAAATAGGGCAGCGAAGCCAACACAGCTACCACCGTGGCCGAAATCGCCAGTTCTTTGATCATCACCCGGTTGAGGGTGCTGTTGATGGGAAGTAAAGTCATCGCCAGGGC
>JBNKDB010000484.1:0-2597 GCA_050288045.1 Anaerolineales bacterium
GTGCCCACCACTACTTGCCAGCCAAACCGTTCCTTGAAAATAAAATAGGCAATCGGTAACATGAAGATCGGCGGGAGGGCTTGCAAGGTGCTGGCAATGCCCACGTCAGTGAGCTGCACGCCCACCAGCGAGAAATAAACGCCGATGAACGGCCCGGCCAAGACGCCCAATGAGATGTCGCGTAGCGAAAGCGGGTTCTCTTTTAGGCGCGTGAAAGTGAATCTAACCTGGCCTTGCAGGATGGTCACCAACCAGATCAGCACCATCGCCGTGGACATGCGCATGATCTGCCCGGAGAGGGCCGGAAAATCGCCGCCGACCAATCCCAGTTTGGCGGTCACCAATCCCAGGGCCTGTCCCAACATACCGAGGAAAGCAAAGAAGATGCCCAGGCCAAAGCGCCTGCGTTCTTCATCCGGCATTTTTCCATTGCCGCGGTTGCGTTCTGCCACCACCCAGGCAATACCCAGCACGGTGATGAAGATCGCGACGATCTGGAGGGGAGTAAGGGTTTCCTCCAGGAAAAGCCAGGCGAACAGGGCAGCGATCACCGGCGAGAAACTGAAGATCAGCATGGTCAGCCGGGCACCGAGCAGTAAGAAAGCCTGGAAGAGGGCGGTGTCGCCCAATGCCAGGCCGATGACTCCCGATAGTCCCAACCAGAACCAGCGGCGTGGTTCGGCATCCAAGGGTAGGGGGGAACCGATCACAAGCCAGTGCACGATGAGCAAGAGCGCGACGGTCAGCAGCAAACGAGTACGGTTGACGACAATCGAACCAACTTTCTGGGTACCTAAGGTGAAGAAAGTCGGCCCGATGGAAAACATGAGCGAGGTGACTAGGGAGGCGAGTTCGCCGGCGTAAGGGATGTGCATGTATATTCCTCTCTGAGAATCGCGGTAGTATATCATGGAAAACGCAAAGCGCTTTCTTGAGCAGGCCACATGGCGACATGCGATTTCTCTCTGTGATTGTTTACTCCAATTGAGTGTGTATTCGTGCAACCTTTTTAACTCCCTGACGTATAGATATGTGAAAAGACATTGAGAATTTAGTTATAAGGAGATAAAAAATGAACGACCAAACCAAACGCTTATATCGCTCGCGTGACGAACGCATGGTTGCCGGTGTGTGCGGCGGCCTGGCTGAATACCTGGGCATGGACCCCACCATCGTGCGCTTGCTCTTCGTGTTGGTCTTCTTCTTCGGTGGTTCGGCGCTGTTGATCTACCTGGTAATGATGATCGTAGTCCCCGAAGAACCGCTTCCCGGCGGGTATGCCCCGGAAGTGGTCGAATCCGAAGTAATCGAAGAAGAGTAACCTGGCAGCAAGATCGATAGCCAAAAGCAAGCCCCGGCATCTCGCCGGGGTTTTTGCTGCCTTGACAAATAGATAAACTTCGATATAATACTTATTGATAATTATCAATAAGTAGCTGGTTCGAACCTGAAATGATGGAAACGAATGTGAACACCGTAGAATTCGCCAAGGCCCTGGCCGATGATACCCGCCAGAAAATTATGGCGTTGTGCTGCTGCCAGGAACTGAGCGTCAATGATATTGTTGAGGCTACCGGCGTATCCCAACCCACGGTCTCTCACCATCTTAAGATCTTGAAGAGTGCCGGATTGGTGTATGCCACGCGCCGCGGCCAGCAGGTGATCTACAGCCTGAACCAAAAGCAAGTGGCGCTGGCTTGCTGCCAGGTAGCCGAGAGCTTCGCCCCCGACCTTGACTTGAATATCATTGAATCTTAACGGCGAACGCGGCTCTTTTTTTAGCAAAATATATCGATAGATATAAATACTTCTATTCTTTGGAGGTCGAAATGACGACTAAAACCAGGCAAGAACAAGATCAGGGAAGTGACGTGCGCGTGCATGTCCGTGAGCATTACGGCAAGCTGGCCGCGGAACGTATTCCGATTGTGCAGGAGAGCTGTTGTGGCTCCAGCGCGGGGGCAGGTTGCTGCGGTTCGGATGGTGAACTGAGTGGGGAAGCGTTGGATCACGTCAGCAAGTTATACGAAAGCCCAGATGTGCTCGAACTACCACCCGATGTGACCGAGATGTCGTTGGGTTGTGGGGACCCGGTTACGCTGGCAACGCTCAATCCCGGTGAAACTGTGCTCGATTTGGGTTCCGGTGGCGGCATCGACGTATTCCTGGCGGGCAAGCGCGTCGGCGAAACGGGGCACGTGATCGGCGTCGATATGACCGCCGAGATGATTGAAAAAGCGCGCACCAACCAGGCCAAGGTCGGAGCGACCAATGTGGAATTCCGCCTGGGTGAGATCGAACACCTGCCGGTGGCCGATGACAGCGTGGACGTGATCATTTCTAATTGCGTGGTCAACCTCAGCCCGGATAAGCCGCAAGTCTTCCGGGAGACGTTCCGGGTGCTCAAGTCGGGCGGTCGTCTGGCAGTTAGCGACATCGTCACCGATGGCCCGCTCCCGGACGAGATCAAATCCAACCTGAGCGCTTGGGCTGGGTGTGTAGCCGGAGCGTTGGATGTGAAAGACTATATCGCCGCCATCGAGGCGGCCGGGTTTGTAGATGTACAGGTCAAGCCGGTTTACTTCGATAAGGCGATG
>JBNKDB010000485.1:0-4229 GCA_050288045.1 Anaerolineales bacterium
GCAGTCAGCAGGTCGCGCTCGGCCTCCGTGAACAGGCCGGTACGTACACGGTTGTCGGCATAGATCACGCCGGTAACCTGGTCTTTCATTTTAAGCGGTACGCACAAGATCGAGCGCAGGTTATAGGCTACGATGCTTTCCTGGCCGCCGAAGCGTGGGTCTTCTTGGGCGTTGGTGGTCAGCAGGGCCTGGCCTTCCATTGCCACGCGGTTGACAATCGTGCGGCTGATGGCGAATTCGGAGGGGTCGAGTGTTTCCTGTTCCCAGTTGCGGGCCACGCGGAAAGAGAGTTCGCCGTCTTCGTCCTTGAGCATCAGGAAGCCGCGTTCCGCGCCGGTCAGGCGTACGATGGTATCCATTACGATGCGTAGTACTTCGTTCGGTTCGAGCGAGGAGTTGATCACCTGACCGATGTCCGCCAGGGCCAGCAGGTTGGTACGTTCTTCTTCCTGCTGAGCGATCTGCCGGCTGAGCCTGGTCAGGCTGCCTGCCAGTTGAGACAGCCCTTCCATAGCGCCTTGTGGGAGGGCGAAGGTCGTCTGGCTGGTGTTGAGGATTTCTTTGATGTTGTCGGCCAGGCGGCTGAGCCTGAGGATTTGGGTGTCGAGCGGGGGTGTTACAGTCGTGTTCGGTTCTTTATACATCAGTTAGCCTGCCTCCCCATATGGGTTGTGCGTCCGGATTTCATCGTTAGCTCTGTTGGTATTTTACACGAAAAAAGCCCCCTCAATGGTTGCAGAAGGCTTACAAAATCCTCCGTTGAATGAAAAGCCACCCTGTCACCGTTTTGCGGACAGGGTGGCTAGATAAAATTTCGAACGTGGCTGTTTAGATTGCGCCGTTGTTGGAAGGGTGGGCCGGCTCCTGGAAGCGGGCAAACCAGCGCCGGAACTTTTCGATCCAGGAGACATTGCGGATCAGTTTACCGGCTTCGAGCACGTCTTCCATCTGGGAGAACTGCCGCCCGTAGGTCGAGTTCTGGTATTCGTTGCCCAGCAGGACGATCTGGTCTTTCAGATTGGGCAAAATATCGGCCAGGCGGTTGGCGCGTTCCGCCGGGGTGTCGTAAGGATTGGGTGGGGCGTCCAGGCGGGTGAGCGCCTGGTTGATATGCAGGTAGGCGCGCTCTATTGGGGTGAGGGCCGTGTAGAATGCCCAGCGCCGCAGCATTTTTGGCGGGGTGATGTTGAGACGGATGAGGCTTTGCTCGACCACCAGCGGCAAGGGGCGGATTTCCCGGCGCTGGCGTTTGCGGAGGTAATAGCCAGTCGGGACGGCGATCAGGGCGACACCTAAAACGATCAGCCCGGCGACCAGCCATCTGTTCGGTTGGCTTTCCGCCGCGGCGGGTGGTTCGCTGGCTGGGTCGAAATTCTCGGGTTGGATTGGCCCCTGGGATTCGTCATCAAAAGGCAAATTACCCACGAAGGGATTGCCGAATCCGCTTACTTCGGGCGGCGTATCGCTCGCGATGCGCTGGATCGGGAACTGGTTGCCGGTTGGTTCGAATTCTACCCAGCCGATGCCGGGGAAGTAGACTTCCGGCCAGGCGTGCAGATCGCTCTGGCGCACTGCGTACATTTCACCGATCACGCCAGCGCGCTCTTCATTTTCCCCAGGAACGGGGATGTTGGCGCTGCCTTCCGCGAAGATCGGTGTGCGAACACCCTGCGCATAGCCTACGGCCATGCGGGCCGGGATGCCCAACGAGCGCAGCAAGACGATCTCGGTGGTGGCGTAGTAATTACAGAAAGCTTTCTGATAATCGAATAAGATCCAATCGACAGCTTCACGGTCTTCAGGAATTGGCGGCAGGGAATCTTGATATTCAACGTTTTCACGCAAGTATTGGGTGATGGCATTGACGGCGTCGTACACATTTGTTTCGTCTTGCACGATCTCGCGAGCCAGGTCGTGTACGCGGATTGGGATACTATCCGGAACCTGGAGGTAATTATCGAGCACCCAATCGGGGTAGTCGGTGCCGGCATTGCGCAATTCTTCTTCGGTTGCATTCGTGACCGCGGCCTGGACTTCATACTTTTCACCGGGCAGCAAGTTCCTTTCCCCATGCACGACCTGGATGTCAGCCAGGCCGGTTTCGAATGGCTGGTAGGTCAGTTCGACCGGGCGGCTGATCCATTCTGGCTGGGAGACCACATGCAAGTTACCCATTGGAATGTTGGAATCGAAGGCGAATGTAGCTTCCCAGCGGCCTTCGTATTCCGGCAGGGAAATATCGAATTCGTTGGGGGTTACTTCCGTCGTGGCCCAGTCTCTGCTGTGCCAGCCGTTGTTGAGGTAGATGTCGTAGACGCGCGCCCGCCAGTAGAAGCGGATGGTGTCATTTTCGCGCGCCGGTGCCTCCACAGTGAACACAATATGATCGCTTAGTGGATTGCCCTGCCCTAATGCCATACTGTCGCCGAAGGAGTCGCTGTAAACGCCGACCGTGGCCTTCAGGGATTTGAAGGCGCGGCCCAAGTCGTCGCGCACTTCCTGCCAGGGTTCGGTCAGGCGCTGCCAGGTGGTTTCGGCCGGGGCGATGGATGAGGCAATCGGGGCAACCCAGGCGATAATGACCAATACGATCACGGCGGCCAACGGCGGTGGCATCATATCAACGCTGATGAACAACGGCAGATGGGTGTGGTTCTTCTCCCATTCCTCCCGGCGTTCCAGGTAGTACATGCGGGAGACCAGCATCAGGCCGAAAAGCAGGTAGAAAGCCAGGTACCAGGAGCGTTTTAGAATCAGTGGATCGTAGCCGTGGATCACCAGCAAGGCAACTCCGGCCGGTAAGATCGCCCGCCAGACTTTTTGTTGGCGGATCAGGCGGTATCCGGCCGAAGCACCAAGGATCCAATAGAGTAGTGCCATCAGGGTCAGGAAGAGCAGCGGGTCGGTCACGTTTTCCTGGCGGAAAAATTGCCATACGGATACATTCAGCCGCCCGGCAATGCTTAATAGCCGTTCTTTCCACATGATGTCTTCGCCCAGGATCAGGCCCATTTGCCAGGGAATGGCGAAGAGGCCGTAGGCCGTGGCAAAGAAGATGCTCCAGAAGGGGGAGAAGCGGCTGTAGCCAATCGCCATTCCGGCGATCACGGCCAGCCCGGTGATGAAATGCACGCGACCGAGTTCTTCGGTCCAGTCGGTCGCCATTAAGCGACCAGATGAGAGCAGGATGGTGACCAGGAGTAATCCTGCCGCCATCCAATCACGCGTCCGGCCGTTTGCGAAGATTTGTTGCTTTGGAGATCTACCCATAAGCTTTCCTAATCTGATTGAATAAGTAAAAGTTTACCTTGCTAATCCTTACTGGTCTAGCCAGCGCTCCCAAATCACATTATTCTTTAATAAAGATGTGTCCTGGTGCACAATCGATTCATTCTGTGGTAAAATCGGATTTGTCCATTTTGGATACATTTGGGGTGTATTTGGGCTGACATTAATAAATTTACTATCGGGAGCAGTGCTGGGTTCAACATATGCGTTCTCGACATATTTAGGAGATTCTATGCAGGAGAACTGGCTCTTCGTAGGATTATATATCTTTATTTCCGTATTTTTCCCGGTCGCAGCCATTATCATGGCTTCGGTCTTTTCCCCAAAAAAACCGAATAAACTCAAGGAAGAAACCTACGAATGCGGTGTAGAAACCGTTGGCGATACGTGGGTTCAGTTCAAGGTGCAGTATTACATTTATGCCTTGCTGTTCCTGGTTTTCGATGTCGAGATGGTATTCCTTTACCCTTGGGCCACAGCCTTCGCCAGTTATGAAATGTTGGCAGTGATCGCCGGGGTGATCTTCATCATTTTATTGATGGAGGGGTTATTCTTTGCCTGGCGCAAAGGCGCCCTAGAGTGGTCGTAAGAAGTGAATAAAGAAGGCTGACGAGTACGCTCTTCGGCCTTTTGTTTTGCCTGGGAGAGGTTGCAGCATCCTTTCTACTCATAGCGGCTGTCCCAAGCGATATTATTTTATAGGAGTGAGATAATGAGTTTTTGGCCCGATCCCATTGGGTTCATCGGCGAATGGTTGCAGGAATTGCTTTTATCCTGGAATCTCGGCGATGATCTGGTCACTGTCATCATTACCCTGCTTGCGGGCTTTGCGGTTGCCATGGTCGGTGTTGTGCTCTTGATCTGGCTGATCTGGGCAGAGCGCAAGATTTCGGCCCGCATTCAGGACCGCCTCGGCCCCAACCGGGCAGGCCCCTACGGCT
>JBNKDB010000486.1:0-7170 GCA_050288045.1 Anaerolineales bacterium
TTTTTATGGTCTCTCCACTATAAATCACAATACTACTTATTGGATTGTGCACATCAAAACCAGGATCTTCGTAACGAACATAGTAATTTCGGCAATCTAATTTTCTTCTCATTTCCTCAGTTAGATTGATAAATTTTTGAACCTCAAAACCCTCACTTCTTAAATCGTCTGGGTAAAAAGACATCTCAACCTCATAATCCCCTTCACGAGAGGACCAGTCAATGAATCCCTGGAGCCAAGGGATGATGTGGTCTTTTGATTCCCAAATTATGTGCAAAAAGTCACTATCTCTATTTGATATAAACTCATATTCCTGTAAAATTAGTTGTTGTAAAACTGATTGTCCTTCTACATCATAGGCTTTTGTTATTTGATGGCTTTGTAACAAATAATCCAACAAACGAATCACACCTGACAATTCCGCAGGTGTAAAGGTAATCTCTCGAAGTGCGCCATCATATTCCAACAATGCTGCTTTGATTAGTTCGTAGGTTATTTCCATATGTACCTCAAATCGATTGTTAAGATTACTTTTCACCAAATTTGACAGCAGAGTGGGTGGATCGCCACCCGATTATATCCCCAGCTTTTTCCTAAGAACTGATCACTGGTCACGAATCTCGATTACCGATTCACGAATTTCGGCTTTCCCTACCGAAACTCAATTTCCCAGATGTGTACGTGCCCGGGTTCTTCGAACTGTGGATCGTGCAACTCCAGCCGGAGTTTCTCGACCGTGACCGTTTCCCCAAAATCCAGGTCGATGACCGGATCATCCACCTGCCCCTTGTCGGCCGTCGTAAATACAATTGGCTCTGCATCATCGGCGTGCGGGTAAACTTCGGCAGTGATCTCCAAGAAAGCGCTGCCGGTGGTAAAGGAAATGCCGCTCAATTGGCGCGGTTCCGAGAAAGTGAACTCGAGGATGTAAGGATTGGCCTCCCAGGTGCGCGTGAGCGTGGTAAGCGCATCGCCATCAAAAGCCTGGGCGATCTCGCCGATATCCAACCGGGAATGCCGCACCTGCACGAGTTGACCATCGATCTCAATCTCATCCTCAACCAGTTGGCGGCGCTCCTCCAGTTCTGCCTGGAAGATTTCCTCGATATCGTCCACATAGGTTAAAGTCACGAAATAAAATCCGGGATTACCATCCGGGTAGGGCACAGTTTCGAGTACGTTGATCGCTTTGAATTTGCCACTCTCTACCAATTGGTCGTATTCACTGGGCGTAAACACCATCACCGTGTTTGCATCCGTTGGTGTGTAGTGATTGAGGTAGGGATCATTGCTGCCAAAAGCAAAGGGCAGCGGGTCGTCGAAGAAGAAACGCGCCACCACATCAGCCCCATTGGTCCAGGTTGGCGAGACGGTCAGATTGACTTCTGGATGCTCATCCAGGAAATCTTTGATCTCACTAAACAACTGGCGCGCCCCATACTGCATCCCGGCCATGCCGTAATTATCCGCCCAGAAGGGGCCATTCTTCAACGCAGAACCGAGCAAGAATAGGTTAATTCCAGCCAGGATCGCAAAGAGCGCCACTGACAGCAATGCACGCCTGGGCCAGCGCTTTTCGATCCAGGCCAACACCGTCATTGTACCGATAGTGGTCAGCAAGGCAGCCGGAATAACGAAGGAGAGCACGCGTGTAATCCCGATCTGCACCAGCGCCGCCCCGGCCGGAGCGGCCAGCATGGCGATCAGCACAGCCCGGTGAGCGGAAGACTTTATATTCCGCAAAGCAACCACCAGACCAATAAGCGCAAAAGGCAGCGTAATCATCAAGATGTTGCCGTAGCCATCCATCACGTGGCGCTCCAGGCCGCGCGAGTTGGGAAAATACCAGTAGGTTGGGCTAAGGCCATAGAAATATTCTTTGACGAAAATGCCCAGTTTCTCCTGCAAGGACAGCGGCTGCACCCAGTATGAAACCAGCAAACGCAGGTGTTCGGTCGTAGAGGTGGGATATTGAAGGCGGAAGCGAATTAGCGGGATCGCCAGGACCAGCGTCAGCCCCAGCCCCTTGAGGATGGTCAGGCGGTTCTCCCAGTGATAGCGCAGGTCGGAGAAGATCAGCAGCAAGGCCGTAAACCCGATCACGATCTGGCCGGGCGAATAGGTGTAGAAGGTCAGCGCCCCCATCACCACGGCGGCATATAGATATTTGGTGTCTTTGTAGCGATACAACAGGTAAAAATATAGAAAAGCGGCGTAGAATGCCACCATCAGGCTGGTCTCGAAGGCTGTGCGCGAGTGCAGGAAATACGCCGGGGTGATCGACAGGAACAATGCCCCCGCCCACCAGTACTTAATCTTGAAGATGTCCCGCAAGATCATGCCCACCGCCCAGGCGGCCAGCAATGTGATCAAGGCCGGGACAGCGCGCGTCACGAACACCGATTTACCAAACAGCAGGTAGGGAATTACTTGCACATAGACGGAGGTGCTCAGGTTATAACGGTCAACGTTCTTGAAATAAGTGGGCAGCAGTACCCCGTCGTGGTGCAGCTCATCGCGCACGAAATCAGCCGCCAGGTTGGTCTGCACGGCTTCATCGGTGAAGAAGTAAATTGGGTAATCGACGATGCCGATCAGGCGGGTGAGAGCGTAAAGCAACAGCGCAACGCTGAACAAGCTCATCTCCAAGGAGAGCGGCCAGCTTTGGAAGCGCGCTTTCGTCCAACCCCAAACACCCTGCAACCAGCCCCCAATCTGCGCAAAGAAGGGGGACGGCCGGGCCGCAGTCGGCTCCGCAACCGAAATATTGACTACCTGGGGGGCGTCTGCCGGTACAGATGCCTGACCTTCGGGTGGCAGCGTCTCTACGGTCACGCGCAGGCGCGTGCCATTTTCCATCTCGATGATGACCTGGGCTTTATCTTTTACGGTCTGGGGTTCGCTGTGTTCGGTATCCATATCCTTAGCGGCATTGTGTCCTGCCGCTAGAAATTATACAGGAGAATGTGCCGGTTGACCATTTCGCCCCTGGCACAAATCAGTTGCGATTGGGTTACAGGATTACTTTCAACGCAGAGGATCATTAAAAACGGGAACACGAATGGCACAAATAAAAAAATGAATACCACGAATTTCTAAAAAAACATTCGTGATATTCGCCCAATTCGTGCTATGCGTGTTTTCTCATCCCCCACGATAAATTACACTACCTTAACCCGGTCTCCAAACGCGAGATCACCAGGCGCTGGATCTCGCTGGTACCTTCGTAGATTTCGGTGATCTTGGCGTCGCGGAAATAACGCTCGACCGGATATTCCTTGCTGTAGCCGACCCCGCCGTGCACCTGCACGGCCTGGGTGGTTACCCACATGGCGGTCTCCGAAGCGAACAACTTCGCCATCGAGGCTTCCAAGGTAAAGCGCCCACCGCTCTTTTTGGCGTGTTCTTTGGCCTTGGCAGCGTTGTAGACCAGCAAACGGGCAGCTTCGATGCGCGTTTTCATGTCGGCGATCTTGAAACCGGTGCCCTGGAACTGGCCGATCTTCTTGCCAAAGGCCTCACGCTCGCTGACATACGCCACACTGGATTCGTAGGCCGCTTCGGCGATGCCCAACGCCTGGGCAGCAATCCCGATCCGTCCGGCGTCCAGCACGGTCATGGCGATCTTGAACCCTTCACCTTCTTCGCCCAGGCGGTTCTCGACCGGGATGCGACAGTCCTCAAAGAGCAGTTCACTGGTGGCCGAGGCGCGGATGCCCAACTTGGGTTCCTTCTTGCCGCGGCTGAAGCCAGGCGTATCAGCATCCACCAGGAAAGCGCTCACGCCGCGGTGGCCTTCCTCCGGGGCAGTGGGCATGAAGACCACAATGTATCCGGCCACCGGCCCACTGGTGACCCAGGATTTGCGCCCGTTGAGCACATACTCATCACCATCGCGCACGGCGCGGCTGCGCATCGTGCCCGCATCCGAGCCGGACATCGGTTCGGTCAGCGAGTAAGCCCCGACCCTTTCTCCCGAAGCCACCCCGGCCAGGAATTTTTGCTTCTGCGGTTCGGTGCCAAAGCGCAAGATCCCGTAGCAGAACAGCGAGTTATTGACCGACATGATGGCGGCGTGTGAGGCGTCTGCCTTGGCAATCTCTTCCAGCGCCAGCACATAAGCCAGCGTATCCATGCCTGCACCGCCATATTCTTCGGGCACCTCGATACCCATGAAGCCCATTTGCCCCATCTTCTTGATCGTCTCGCTGGGGAATTCGCCGCTTTCATCGAATTCGGCTGCAATCGGGGCGATCTCTTTCTGAGCGAAATCCCTTGCCGTTTGCTGGATCATGACGTGTTCGTCGGTGATGGCCCCCTCGAAGTGAACAGTAGAACCTATCGCTGCCATCTAAGCCTCCAAGGAATAGCTGAACGTTTGCCATCGCGTCTGGCGACGGCAACAAGATAAATTGTTTTTCGAAGTTGTTTTGATGGATTGCTGCGTCCTAGAAACATTATAGCATGTTGGCAAACTGTTCGACTGTTGATTGAGCCAGTATCAACTCCTCACCTACCCAATCTGGGTGCTTATTTATCAATAAAAAAACCTGATGTTTTTGTTAGCCCACCTTACAGGAGCGTTGGCTCACTTAAGCCCCATAAATGCTATACTGAGAGCAACTTACAAACCCATAACAACACAACCTTCGTAGATCATCGAAAACCAACAACGCAGTTCACCGAAACACGATCCAATGAGGTGTAAACCACAGGCTGCAAAACGCAGCCTGTTTGGTTTAAATCAGAATCCCGGCAGGCGCGGGTAACCGATCTTATCCAGGTAATCGGGGTCGGTGGGCGGCACAACGCGCGGCCCCTTCAACCAAAAGCGTTTTCCCCCCACCATCTTTGTAGCGATTTTCAGCGCCTCCTCCTGCGAGTCAGCGTAGATCATTTCCAAGAACGGGTCGGCCAGGCCCTTGTTCAAGTACATACCTTCGACATGATAATCTGGCACGCGACATCTCCTGTGACGATAACTTGATGGTTTGGATTATATCCAAAACAGGGAGTTTGCGCCCGAAAATTTAGGGGATATCCATCAAAGAATTACTTTGCATTTCAGCTATGCAAGCGCACGCTCGCCATTGACGCTCGCAAAAAATCCTGATACACTGTGCGCAATCTAAAAACGAAAGGAGGCCTGCGACAAATGGATAGTATCATCACAACTAGAGGATCAATGGTCAGCGCGCCTCCTGGAGGACAAAGCTAACTTCCTGTCTATTACAGTAGACCGGCCACAGGCGCGCACTTGCCCTGTGGCTTTTTGATTCCCCCCACCGACTCCCACAGGCCCGAAGATATATCCACACCGCGGTGCATACTGCCGCGGGCACCTAGCCTAACTACCATAAGGAAGCTTAGACTTATGCCTGGAAGCAACAACCTAGATTTTTACGACGAATCCGATGATTTCGATGGATTGGTCGACCAACCGGAGATCAGACATATCCAACCCGAAAAACGGCGCGGCAAACAGCGCAGCAACTTCTACCTGCCCAAGCAGCCTCCCAAAGAAGTCGTTGCCCAGATGGATCACATCGTGGAGTTCGACTTCACGTACAAAGCCACGCTGTATGAAAAGGACTGGCTGCTGGAATCGTTGGCGCAGTTCTACAACAATCAATGGATCGACGATGTGCTGCGCATCGTCAAAGGCGGCAAGGAAGCCTCCGTGTACCTGTGCAAAGGCAGCGAAGCGATTGGTGGCAAATTTGTAGCTGCCAAAGTCTACCGGCCGCGCAAGTTCCGCAACTTGAAGAACGATCACCTCTACCGTGAAGGCCGCGCTCACCTGGACGCCGACGGACTCACCATCATCGACGATGGCCAACTGCACGCCATCCAGCAGCGCACGCGCTACGGCCAGGAACTGATCCACACCTCCTGGATCGAGCACGAATACCAGACCATGCAGGTACTGCACGCCGCCGGGGCCGACATCCCCAGGCCCTACGCCCGCGGCCACAACGCCATCCTGATGACATACATCGGCGCAGAAGTGCTCGCCGCCCCAACCCTGAACACTGTTAACCTGGAAAAGGATGAAGCCCAACTGCTATTCGAGCGCTGCCTGAAAAACATCGACCTGATGCTGGCACACGAACGCATCCACGGCGACTACTCAGCCTACAATATCCTGTATTGGGAGGGCACGATCACGGTGATCGACTTTCCACAGGTGGTCAGCCCAAAGCAAAACCGCAACGCCTATGCCATCTTCGAGCGCGACGTGCGCCGCATCTGCGAATACTTCGCCGAACAGGGCATCGAGTCCAATCCCAAGCAAATCGCCGAGGACATGTGGCAAGCCCACGGCTACCGCGTGCAGACTCCCGTCGACCCGCGTTTGCTGGATGCCGAAGATGACGCCGACCGCAGCTACTGGCAGGATGCAAACGGGGATTGAATGGATACACTAAATTGTTGTAAATTTCTTGTATTCGAATCTCAAAATTCCAGATCGTCCAATCAATTCCCTCACCCAAGCACCAAGATGGAAAGGCAAGAATGGGATGGCCCTCTCCCAGTGGGAGAGGGCAGCCAGCCTCCTGGCTGGCGGGTGAGGGAAAATAGCTGGATGCATAAACCGTGATACGCTTATCGTCCAGATGACAGTCTATAAATTTTTGGCGTATCACTTAAACACAAAGAGACCGGATGCTGCCGTCACGCTGACGATCACCATCCGGTCTCACAATCATCTATTCTAGAATTACCGGTCCCAGTAGGTCAGGTCGTCAAACTGCACGCTGAAATTAGCAGTTTGCTCGGCCCCGATGAAGAAGCCGAATTTACCTTCGCCGGTAAATTCACTATCCGTGGCCGTACCGACCTGCACGCCGTTGACGTAAAAGGTGTAATTCTTGTCCTGCGCCATCACACCCAGGCGGTTGGTCTGATTGCTACCGGCTTTGATCTGTGGGCTGCCCGTCCAGTTGACGATCACCTGATATTCGGAGCCGTCCCATTTGGCGAAACGAAACTGGCCGTCACAGGAAAGCCCGAACAGGTAGCCCTTGGCCGGATCGGGGGCGCGGAAGAAAAGGCCGTAGCGATCCTTCCCGGCGCACGTCCCGGTCGTGGCGGTGACTTCCAGATAGAAATTGGTGACCTGCGGCCAGGAAACTTCCCACACCTCTCCAAATTCCAGCGATTTCTTGG
>JBNKDB010000487.1:0-3850 GCA_050288045.1 Anaerolineales bacterium
CAGAGCACTTCTCCTGTACAAACATCGACCTCTTGCACAATCACTTCACAAGCCAAGTGACCGAAGGGGACAAAGATCGTTTCCAAGCGCGTTGTACCCGGGGTGCATCCTCCTGGCGGTGGTTCAGGATCGCCGCCACCCGTGCAAACTGTTCGAAACGTGTCCGGTGGGATGAAAATCGTCTTGCACACCTCCGCCCCCGCCGCCACAGAGGCCGATCCGGCAAATGCAACCGCCAGAAAGATGAATATCAGCAACCATTTTGTCCCTTTTTTGTTCATGGTGAAACTCCAAATTCTTGCAAAGCTTTATCCAGCTCATTGACAATTGCCTGGATCGTAGTCGGATCAGCACCAAAGCGCGGCCACGCCTCCGGCAACGGGCGCATGGTCAAACCGAAAGTCGTCTCCAACCAGGCAGCATCCCAGGGAACGGCTCCATATCGTTCTGTGACCTGTGCCCGTTCCTGGAAGGCAGATGAAGGTTCTTCAATAGCGATCTGTCGATCGCGCGGTTCCCCCAACAGCACCCAGCTTTCACCAGCATAGCCAAATAAAACAAACCGACGCAGGGGCAATTCTGCCGTCAAATCGACCGAGAAACGCTGTTCGCCTAATTCGGTAACCGTCCAACCGGGATCCCGGTCATAGGCCAAAACGCAGATGACCGGATAACGGCTCCATGATTCCGCCTGATTGCCAACGATGGAGCGCGTGCGGTAACAGCCCCGCAAGCTGTACGACAGCGCGGGATACCCTTCAGCACCCACCACCCAAGTACGGAAAGAGGGATGGGGTGCCCACTCCATGTCCAGCGGTATAACCATGGGCCCTTTTGTGTTCGTCAGGCCTGTAATGGATTGTGCTGGCTCCCAGGGGATCCCAGGCAACCCCAACTGTTCTGCGGCTTCTAGCTTGGTGTATCCGATGCGCTCTAACAGATGCCAGGCAACGGCTCTGCTCAAGCCCGCATAAACACAGTTCGGCTCAATGCGCTTATAGTTGTCGCCTGGATAAACCTCGAGCAAATCCCATGCTTCCGGATTGGTGGGACAGCTTGCAGCCTCTGGCATCGAGGTTGGGGTTACATTTTCAGGAGTAGCAACCAGCCCGGCAAATTCACCATCGATGTCAGTTTCTGGTGGCATTCCCCTGGTTCTGGCCCGCACTCGTTGCCATCCTACCCAACCAAAGAGCACAGTGATAAATCCAAGAATGAGGACAGCCGCGATCACATAACGGCGTAAACGCCGGCGCCCTGCCAGGTCAGCATAGGTTAATTGATCTTGCATGGTTTTCTCCTCTTCCGATGCCAAGTGTCATATATCAAGTTTCAAGCGATAATTCCCACTACCTGACACGGGCATATTGCATCATATAAGAATCTTACCATCATTGCATATCCAAGGGCGTTGATTCAGACTCATCGTGTTGCGAATCCAACTCTTGGATTTGTTCTTCTCGCCAATCTTTGACCCGACGTTGGAATGTGCGCAGTTGGCCATCACTGAATTTGTTAGGATACTTTTTTTGTAAAGCCAGAAAGAGTGTTTTGGCAGGCAAATGAGGCGTAAGTTGTAATTGATATTCGATTTCAGGCCAAACATCTGCAAAAGGATCTTTGCGGGTTCGCCAATAACGTGGTTTTGAATGGGTGATTTTTCTTTTCGTTTTTCGATAAAATCGTTCCGATAACGTGATCTCTTTTTCTGGCACCGATGAGTTTGCACCAAGCTGGTCAGGAATATCCAGCAGGATCTCTGGTTCAATTTTGGAAGGCTTTGGAGCCCTCAACGAATGTGTATCAGCGTACTGCCATAAATTTTCTTGTGCTGCATGAATTTGTTGGATCAATGATAAAGGGTCCAGGGATTGAAATCGTTCCTCCTGAAGTTGTTTTCTCGCTGAACTCAGGCTTTCATCTGCCATAACGCGTTGATAGGGAGTGAGTGCCTGATCATACTTGCGATACACTTTGCTACCTTCCCGGGTTTTTGAAACTAATTTCATAGAGGGTTGAAAGAAATTGACGTAAGGGCTAAGGGGTTGATAAAGTGTCCGTAAAGCCTGGCAGGGAGAGATTCCTGTGAAACGATCATAGCCTACAAATTTTCGGATGATGGCTCCGTTTTTCTGCTCCACAAAACATTGATCATTTTTCTTGTAAGGGCGACAGCGAGTGAATGTGATCTTTTCGTCCTGGCAATAATGGTACAACGCATAATTGATAAATTCCGAACCATTATCTGTATCCAGGCCAAGGAGATCAAAAGGGGTTCGCTTCCGGATGCGATGAAGGGCCTGCAACACACTCTCCTGTCCGCGAAACAAGAGTGCTTCAAATTCCGTCCATCCAGTGGCAATATCGGTGACGACTAGCGTATTCACAAAGGAGCCACCACCATAATTGCCGCAATGGGCGACCAAATCTGCCTCCATGAACCCTGGTTTTTCATCATCCCATTCTGCAAAAGTGCGGATGGCAATCTGCTTCTTCAATAACGCGCCTGGCTTGGTTGTGCTGAGACCAAAGGGTTTTTCGCCCTGGCGGATCGGGAAAAGCAATCGGTCCATAGTTGCGGAACTGATGGTGAGTAATTGTTCTCGCACTTCGGGAGACAAAGATAGATTGCCATACCTTTCCATGGCTTTGATCATCTCTGGAAGAAAAGGAACTAATCGTTTAGAACAAATCCGACTGGCGGCTTCCCAAATCAGCACTAAAGCTTCTTGTGCCTCCGTTGTGTATTTATGAGGTTTCTTTCTTCGATGCGGCAGCTTAGCTTGTCGATCTGGCTGATAGTTCTTCAGCAAGGAAATAGCATACTTCCGATGATATCCAGTGGCTGCGGTGAACTCATCCAGGATTACTTTCTTTTCTTGCTTGCTGGCAACCTGATATCTTTTAGCGGTGGCTTCCAGCAGCTCACGACGGGCTGTCAAACTCATGATTCGCCTCATCGACTTCCTCCAATGGTTGGTATTGAAGGAAGTTTAGCTGATCCTCTTTTTGAACGCTAATTTTGAAAGCCTGATGGTAGCCAACCTCATTTTCCAAGCCAGTTACCCGCCTGCTTCCGCTGGAGCCATCCCGCTGAGCACAAAGAGCCGTGAAGCCTAGCGCTGTCAAGGGGGAAAGCCTGCGGCCCTTGACAGCGTGCAGGCAGAGCGGCAGAATGTGCCAAGCGGGATGGTGGAGGCGGCAAGCAAGGCCCCCTGCTTTTGCTGGTGAATCCAAGCACCTGGTTGTTATTTGATAATGGATGTGTGTTGCGTAATTACATCCTGTTTCGAACGATATAGATTGCATCTGATCTTTCTCCGGTTTTTGATTTTTGTTCCAATTTCGAGGAGAGTTCCTCCCAGAAATGGATTCACCAAAGTAAGATTTTTAGTGATGCAATGCGCGGGTCTACTTGACATCTGACACATTGATTATTGATCACCTTCCGTCACCCCATAGGCCAGATAACCCACGGCGTTGATGTCAATCCAGGTCTCAGGCAACAGCCAGCCCGCAGAACGCACTTGAGCACTTACCCGGCAGGCTGGCCGTTCCTGGATTAAACCGCAGGAAACACCCCCCAAGGTTGCCTCTGGAGGCGCTTGGGAGCGAAAGAACGAGGCCGCAACGGTATTGGCCTGTGACGGCAGCGACTCAATGGTGCCATCGGGCAACAACTGGATGTACTGAGCACCGGCATGTGCAGCCCGGTCTGCGGCGGCGACCGTCTCCATCACGCGGGCATTGGTGATCATATAGTCAACCACACCCAGGAAAAACAAGACCGTCACATGTTAAAAAAGGACCACACATCACTCACATACACAGTGGTATATATATATATATA
>JBNKDB010000488.1:0-17163 GCA_050288045.1 Anaerolineales bacterium
CGCAAAGCCATGGGTCTTGGGTGACGCAGAACACGGACTGCAAATAGTCGCCGAGATTGCCAGGTTACCGAAAACGAGCACCACATTCTGGGGCGATCCAATCTCCCCCTTAGACCGGTAGCGTTTGTCTTTGCAAAGGAGAGATCCTATGAGAGCAACATACCGGTTTTTTATTATCACTATTCTTGTACTTAGCATCTTCACCCCGGCCTTTACGTTACCAGCCACAGGTGGAGCCGCCCCGGCCGTATTTTCCAACCCCGGCCAACCTCTGCAAACCTCCCCAACCGCAGGCGATGTTCCTTCCTTCAAGGCCTTCGTTGACTCAGTTACTGATGGTTCCAATCAAGTCACCGGTGTTTACGTAGAAGGGCTGTTTGCTTACCGCGTACTTCAAACCGGCAATGCAGTGCCCAGCGGGGGCGGGGTTGTCGGGCAATACGGCCGGGCAAAAAACATCGGTCTGCTGGCGCATAATTACGCTGCCGGGGCGATGTTCCACACACTCACTCCCGGCATGAAGATCAAGATCATTTACGGCACCGGCAAAGTACGGACATTCACTGTCAAGAAGGTCGATCGCTACCAGGCCAGCAACTCGAACGACTTCAGTGCCCCCTTCACCAACACCCAAACCGGCAAGCAAATGTCGGCCCAGAGTTTATTCAAAAAGATGTATTCCTCCGGGGTCACTTTCCAAACCTGCATCACCCAAGACGGTTCAACAACCTGGGGATTGCTGTTCGTACGCGCAAAATAACGAGTTTTCAAGAATAGAAAAAGCTGATCAGATCTGAGGCGGAGACCTGATCAGCTTTCCCAAAAAAACTACCACTAAACGCGACAACGAATGTTGCCGCGGAGCGGGCTGGGTGTTTGATAGCACCCAGCCCTAGAACCACGAACACGGAGAGCAACGATGAACGAAGCTATTAGTGAGATTGGATAGACAGTGTGATGATTGCTGTATTTCTCTCAGTGTTACGCCCATATCATACCCGGCAACTCTTTGTAATCTCTTTGTAAGTTCTCCATATCGGCCAACAATATTGATAATTTCATCGTTTTCTAATCTTTTGAGCACAAAAAAAGCGCAATCTGTTTCCAGATTGCGCTTTTTATTGCTAAACGTAATAGCTATTCCGGGGTCACCTCGACGAGGATCGCCTGGACAGCCACACGACTGCGATAGGTATCGGCGTTCTCATCGTAGCCCAGACAGGTAAGCAGCGTCACCCGGTCGTAGTTGTCATGCCACAGTATCGACATGTCATTTGGTGCTACCTGGCGGGTATCCACGACCTGGTAGACATACTCCTGCCCGTAGGCATGGATGATGAAGGTATCGCCCCAACCCAGGTTATGCAGGTCGACGAACGGGCCAGGCTGCCCTTCGCTGTCATAGACGTGCGCCGTGATGAAGGTGTTACCCTTCTGGGTGGGTGCAGCCGTACCTTCAAGGTAACCTGCTTCCCGATCCAGCCAGGTCACATCCCAGCCATCTTCCGTGAACGGCACACCAACGATCGGCAACTGCACGCCAAGGGACGGGATTTCGAGCCAGATGTCACCGATCTCCTGATAGGCCAATTCGGCTGGTTGGTCAGGCAGCACGGTCTGTTGGTTCGGCGCAAAGCCGGTGCTCGGTAAACCAAGTGTATCGCCTGCACCTGTGCCACCTCGTCCATTCTGATTATCCGGGCGGGTGATAGCTGCCTGGGCAAAGGCGGCGTACACATCCACATTGCTAAGTGGGTCGTAGCGCCGTTCGGTCGAAAGCACGTTGTACGGTGATTGTGGTGTATCGACTAAGCCAGGGAGGCTGGTCCATTCCACATTGGCTTCGTTGATGATCTCATCATCCAAAGCGATGAAACCAACGATGGCCTGGAATTGGAAGACCGAATTCGAACCGATTGGGTAAGTATCCCAGGTCGCTTGCAAGGTCGGCCCCTCCAGCAACGTGGTTGGAGCAACACCGCTATTGAACACAAACGAACCAGGCACCAGTGTCAAGCCGGTCGGGATGGTATCGAACAGGGCAACGTCATAAGCAATTGCATCACTGTTGGCAGCGCCGTGGTCCACGGTCAGCGTGTAGGTTACGATCTGCCCAGGGATTACAACGTTCGGGGAAACCGTCATCGCCAGGGTCAGGGTCGGTTCGATGATCGTTACCGGCACAGCGCTCTCCGGCCCAACTTCGGCATGCGGGGAACCCAGATTATCTTCCCAGGTCCAGTTGAATTCATTATCCAAATCAACGCCACGCACGTTCCCAGCACTATCGAGCACAACCGCGCGGTACTCGATGGTGATGGTCTGGTCAGCAGTCGCATTGTTGGTCACCGTACCAAAGTCGAAGGTGACCTGGCGAGCCTGATCGACATCATTGGTGCTGCCGGTCGGCAGCGGGTCCAGAACCGGGTTACCCGCGGTGGGGTTGGCCGGATTGGGATTACAAGCATCTGCAAAAGCACCAATCGAGGTAGTCAATCCAGGATCGGCCGTGATATTCACACAGTCCATGAAAGCCAGACCCTGATCGAGTTCATCGACCACATTCACACCAGCCATAGAGATTGGCGAAGGCAGCAAAACCGGGTCACCAGGCGGCAGGGTGATTTCAAGCTGGTAGGTAAGGATCGCACCAATAGCCGCCGGGCTGTTGGCCGGAAGCGCCGGAGGCGGTGGGCCAAGCAACGGTTCATTGATCGCCAACAAGGTCTTCTGGAGTTCGGTGGCGTAGACGTCGTTATCATCGTCAGTATTGTCAGCCGGGTTGATGTCTGGCCCGTTGGTGCCGTCATCACCCACCGTAGCCTCATTGGTGATCACAGTAATGGCCGGAACCTGGGTGGCGATATCAAGATCAACGTTCACGGCGAAGTAAATCGTACCAGAGTCGCCCACATTGAAATTACCGACGGTCCAGATCAACTCGGTACCGGCCGGCAGTCCATCAGTCGCTGCGGTGCCGGTCGAGACCGGGATCGGTCCGCTGGTATCGGCAATCTCCCAACCGGCGGTACTGTTCGCCAGGTTGAAGGTCGTGCCTTGTGATACAGTTTCGAGCACGTATGTACCGGTAGCATCTTGCGTCCCGACATTATCGTAAACCAACTCATAGCGCAGCACCGAGCCGGGTGCGGTGATTTCGATGTAGTCGTCCTTCTGGATCGCCAGGTCAGGCGAGGCGGTTGCACCAGTCGTGATCGTATCTTCATTATTTGGCGGGGTTGGTTCCGGCCCATCATTGGCCTCATCGTAATCGATGCGGACCGTATTGGTGATCGAAGCCACACCTGCAGGCAGCGGATTATTGATGATCACCGGGAAACTGACCACCCCGGTTTCTCCTGGAGCGAGGATTCCCGCCCCCGAACCAACATCCGGCGAGGTCAGCGTGCAGGTGCTGCCAGCGACAACATCTGCACACACCCAACCGTCAACGTTATTCAATGTGTCGAAAGTCGTATTGTCCGGGACAGTTTCGGTAAGCACCACGCTGGTCGCCGTGCCGCTGCCATCGTTGTAGAAGGTTACGGTATAGGGGATTGGCGAACCGGCCAATACAGCCGCACCGCCATCATCTTTCACCACGCGCAGGTCAGGGTTGAGCACTTCCACCTGTGCAAAGGTGTTATTAACATAATCGTTCCAGGGTGTGGTGCCGCCATTATCATCATCTGTACGCTCATCACCGGTTGGTGCCGGGAGCGATTGCCAGATGATCTCAACGTTGTTATCCAGCAGACGAGCCACCGCGTCGGTTACGTCGACGACGTTGGGGGAGCCAACCGTATCGATGGTTACCTGATAGGTAAAGGTGACAATATCGCCCACATCCATCCGGGTACCTGCATCCGAGGTCCAGGTCAGGTCAGGAGCAGCGGCATCATCAGCCGTCCAGCCGGGTTGAGTGGTGATCGAACTGCCTAGGTAAGTCATACCAGTGGGGATCGTATCGCTAATGACCACAAAGTACGCCGGAGCTGTACCGGTGTTCTCGATGGTCAGTGTGTAGTCGATGGTCGAGCCCAGGATAGCATTCCCAGAAGCCGGACTGGATACCGCCGCGGTCTTATCGATGGTCAGGAATGGCTCGACCACATCGACGTTAGCCGTCGCCGTACCCGATTCGGTCCCAGCCGTGAACTCGGCTTCGTTGACCAGATCGTCACCGGCATTGTTGTCATCCACGTTACGCAGGATGGCCGTAATGCGAATGACCAGGTTATCCTGGGCATTCACCACGTTATCGGCAGCATTGGTCACATTGGTGAACTCGAAGGTCACCGTGTCATCATAGGTATCCCCATCCGAGTCAGTGATTGTCAGATTGGTCGTACCTACGGTGACATTGCTGCCCTGCGTTACGACGACGGCGTTGGTCACGTCGAGGATTCCAGCCGGGGCCGTAGGCAGGTTATCAACCACAGTTAACGTAGGCGCGGTACCCTCTGCCAGGGTAACGGTGATATCGAAGTCCACCGTTTCACCAATCGTCAGGTCTTCTTCTCCGGCATCATACTCACCATCGCCGGTATCCGCAACTGAAGTGCTGAATACCGTTTTATCGATGGTAATGTCGCCCATATCGAAGCTAACCGTATCGGTGGCTTCGTAGTCATTGATATCATCGGCGTACGGTGTATCCACACCCGTGCGCTCGAAGGATAGTTCGTTGTTCGGGGTTTGCGCCGTGGTTAGGTCACCGGGCATACTCGTCCATTGCAAGGTCGCCGTATTATCGATGGTTTGATCGAACTCGGCCGTATTGGCGATCACAGCGTCAAAGGTGATCACGGTGACAGCAGGTTCCAGGCCGGTGCCAGGATCGATCTCCTGCGGGAAGCTATCCCAGGTCACATTCAAGGTGTTGGTGCCGCCAAAGCTGCAAGTCGTCGGAACGACGTTGGTTACCTGGGCAGTGACCGCCGAGGTCGCGTTGCAGTCCAGGCTGGCAGCCTGCACCACCATTTCAGGGAAGGGCACCGCATCGTTGATGGTCACATTGTAAGCATCGGCGTTCGACGCCCCGGTATGTTCGATGATCAACTCATAGCTGACGGTGTCACCGGCATCGGCCGTAAAGGGAGCCGTCAGGTTGGTGATATCCTTGGTCACCTGCATGTCGGCTTCGACCACATTCACATTAGCGGAACCAGTCGCCGAACCACTCGCACCCCACTGCCATTCGACGTTATTCGCCAGGATGTCACCATCCGTATCGGCAAAGCTGTTCAGCACGACCACGGTGTAAGTGATCGTGATCGTTTCGTCATTGGCATTGTTATTGTCCGGGTTGGTCACCGTGCCAAAGTCCAGATTCATCTGGCGAGCATCACCCACCGGAGCAGGCGCAATATCGGTCAGCGTAAATCCAGCCGCGACTGCCGGGAAGCCACCCACCACATCGGTTGTTAGTGGGGCCGTGGCAACCAGCGTATCCAGGCTGACAAACGCCAGGCCTTCATCCAGCACATCCTCAAAAGTGATCGTGGTGGATTGGCCTTCCGGAATTCTGATCGCGGTCTGATAGGTGATGGTCTCCCCTACAACGACCTCACCCGTCGTTTCCGTATCCGTATCCGGGTTAGAACTGGCGATGATCGTCTTGGTGATCGTCGGGTTGACCACGGTCACATCGGCATTGTCAATCGCGCGGTAGTCGTTCCAGGCATCGGGAGTGTCGTCCCATGAGCGTTCATTGGCATCGATGCCAGGTGCAGCCGGGCCGGGCAAACTCGTCCAACCCACGCGTGCCTGATTGCTGACCACCTGGCCAGGGGTCACAGTCGCCACCAGATCAGCATCGAAGGTGATCACAATCGTATCACCGGGGCCAAAACCAGCCGCGTCGTCATACAGCATGTTCAAAGTCGAACCGGAAAAAGTACAGAAGCCTGGTGTGATGGTGCCACCAGTGCAGTCCAGATTGGCGATGTTGGTCAAGCCAGCCGGGACCGGATCGGAAAATACCAGGTCGAATCCCGGAGGACTGGTGCCATCATGGGTAATGGTGATCGTGAAGGTGATCGTATCACCGGCATCACCGGTCGTTGGAAGGGCATCCTTCTGGATCAAGAGAACCGGTTCTACGACCTCAACCTCCGGCCCCGTCGCGTTAACCGAATGGCCGGTATCCCAACTCCAGGTAGCCTCATTATTTAACAGTGTGGCTGTTTGGTTTCCAGCCACATTTTGCACCAGCACAGTGTAAACAATCGTAAGCGTTTCTACACCAATGCCATCGGAATCCAGGTTGGTCAGTGTACCGAAGTCCAGCGTCGCCGCGTCGCCAGCAACAGGCGTCCCCTCAATCGCGGCAAAACCGCCTACTACATCTGTAGTCACATCACCGGATGAAGGCGTAATGCTATCGACAGAAACGAACTCCAGTCCGGCATCGAGCTGATCGGTAAGGGTGACGTTATTGGCCTGGCCTTCGGGCACCTGCACGGTGAGCGTGTATTCCACCGTTTCACCGATCGCCACCTCGAGACCGGTCGTGAAGCCCTGGCTGGTATCAGTAACGTCTTTTTCCAGCACGTATTGATTGATGGTAACCGATGCGTCATCGATATGCTGTGGCCGCGAAGGAGTTGGGCCAACGTGATTTTCGCCGCCTTCTTCACCGGCATAATTGGTGAGTGTAGTCACGTTGATGATCTCTACGCCCGGTTCGATATTCGGGTCGATCTGCAAGTCGTAGGTCAGGATGGCCATGTTGGTGCCATTGTTTGCATCAAAACCGGCACATACCCCGCCCGGATACGGGGAGTCATCCAATTCAATTCCCGAACCAAACAGATCGAGTTCGCCACCCCCATCCAAACCGGTAAAACCAACCGGCCCAGTACCATCACCGCGATAGATTTGCAGGTTGATGCCACCCGCCGGGACGATAAAACCGGCGGGCAGGGTATCCCTGAGCGTGATATCGAAAGCGCCGTGGCTGCTGGAGCCAACGTTTTCGATCACGATTGCGAAGGTCATAATGTCAGAACCATCCGCGCCGACCGGGGTATCGATAATCAGGTTAGAGTCGATCTGGTTAGTATCCATATCCTGGTCGCCGGACGAAATCGTGCCAGTCCAGGGCGGCGAAGCCGAGTTATCGATGGTAACCGGCGCAGGCGGATCGGGGTCATAATTAGCCGCACCTACGTCCGGGTTATCGGTACCAACCACACCTTTCTTGATGTGCAGCACCGGTTCCTGGATCTCGACCTGGACGATGGCGGGCGCCTGCGCACTGCCACCATTGGTCGAACCCTCATCAATAAGCGCCTGGTTAGTCAGCAAGAGACCATCGGCAAACGGCTCGTTAGTGAGGCGAACGGTAAAGAGCAAGTCAATCGTGGTGGCCGGGTTATTCGGATCGTCATAACTGCCATAATCCATCGAGAGCGTATTTGCTGCCGTATCAATGGATAACGCTGGGGCATAATCCGAAAAACCGGGACGCGAGTTATAGAAAGTCTCACTCGGGCCAAATGCGACCTCTCCCGGCGCTGGAACGTCATCCGGCGTAGCGACAACGGCAGGTGGCCAGGTTGTATCGAACGACCACGGAACATTAGAACCATCGCCATACGGGTCGCCCACCCGAAAAACAGGCAGCGGGAAGAAATCGATAATACTCAGGTCCTCAAAGTCGGAAGAAGGAAGGGTGTAAGTAATCTGGAAGGTGACGTCGTCTCCAGGGGCAAGCGTTACCGGGCTAGGCGGAGAAACCGTGGTTACGCCAGCCTTGGTAACCGCATAAATGGTCTTGGTAGGTGTGCCGCGCTCGACGGTCAACCCAGCGCCAGAATTATCGGATTCATTGGTAGCAATCACCGAGAAATCGTTATTGTTGAGGATATCGGCGGAGAGCGATACACTATTATCCAAGACATCGCCGTGGTCGACGCTTTCATCGATTTGATTGGCAAATTCATCCTGAATAATCGCCTGGTAAATGACTTGAATGGTCGTTTGAGTACCATCGTTATATGTGGTGCAATCCTCATTGCGGTCAATGGATGACGAATCCGGTACACAGGCACCTAACAATTGTCCATTACCTTCGGCGCCAAATGTGCGCAGGGCCAATTCGTCCGAGATTCGAAATTCCATTTCGGTGGTGCCATCAGGAGCCGGAGTGAACGGCGGATTGGGACCACCAGTCCAGAAACGCGTCTCCGTATAATTGGCGGCATTCATAGCGGCGGAAGCAAGTGTATTGCCGTGTTCGTACACTGCAACCTGCGGTACAAAGCCGGTATCGAAATGCTGCCCGTCGGAAAGCGTATCCGTAATTACAAGATCCTCAATCGCAAAATAATCCGAAATCTGGATACTCAAGGTATAAATCAACGTGGTTCCCGAATGGATGGCTCCCACTGGAGTAACAGCTTTTTGAATAGCAATCGACTGGTCTGAAACCGTGGCACTGCCCGGGCAAGAGGTTGGGCACAGGCCATTGTCAATCGGCTGTGAGTCATCATCGCCATCAAGCGGGTTCCAGGTACCGGCAATCGGTTGTACGGTGTTCTGCGAAGTGCTGTCGCTGCCGGTGGTCGGCAGTACACGGATTCCATCGGCATCCCTCAATGGAACGAAGAAATCGTAGACAATTACAATATCGTCTGTCCCTGCACCGCCGGTAACCGTACACTGCACAATCAGGTTGTTATCCGGTGGGTTGGCAGCCACCCCCACGGTAGGTTCATCGATCGCCGTACAACCGGCGCTCAACGAATCGATGCCCAAATAAGCAATATTATTGGGGAGTACGTCTTCCAACTGGATATTGGTCAGTGTCTGGCCTTCGGCCACATCCACAGTGATACGGAACTGGCGGGGATAGTTGGGGCCAGTGGCAGTTTCGCCTTCAGTACCAATGTACGTCTTAGCCAAATCCATCAAAAATGGTGTTACCGTTCCGGTCACCGGCCAACCAGCAATGTCATCACCATTTGGGATCAGATAACTGCCGTCACAACACGGGTTGTGCAATTCATCCTGGCCGTAAATGTAACCGCCGCGCGTGCGCACCTGCAACGTGGAAAGGTTGGTGGTGCCATCATCATACAAGTTGGCAAAATTGGACAGTTGGGCATCCAACTGGATCGTAGCCGACTGGCCGGGTACGAAAGACCCGAAGGGCAATACGACTACCACAAGCTCATCGCCATATGGGCCACAGACTTCACGCGGATCACCCTCTACGCCTGGCCCCAGCGGGCCGTTGTAAGCTACCGGATGGTCGACACAGCCGTAACCGCCCCCATCATCGGGGAAAGTCAGGATGTATTCGGTCAATGCCGCGCCCAGGTAGTTAGCACTGCCAGGCACATAAGTCAGACCGTCAGGTTCAGTTTGCCCATCAGCGCCATTGGCCGGGAAATAGAAATCGATATATGGCCCGTAACCAGGATCGGTATCATTATTGGTGAAGGTCGCCGAAATCGTAACCGTATCCCCAATAAAAACATCACCCAAACCACTTAGCGTGATTTGGGCTCCGGGCACGTAAAACGCTGAACTCAACTCGCCCAATGAAGCCGAGGTTAAGAACGAAAGTCCATCAACGGGCTGTAAAGATAGATTGGAAGCATCCGCTTGCAGATCAGATCCCCCAAAAACACCGTTTAGAAATTGTGCCTGGACAAGATTGACATTGGTTAAAAGCAGGAGCGCGAGCAAGACAAAAACACTTACCGCATTTATCCTCCTGCATGTATAGAACCAACTGTGATGAATAGGCATGTGGCGCATGCTCTTCTCCTAGAAATGTGATGAAACCGAAAACGTCAATAATATGACAACAAAAAATTAATCCATCCTAACCGCGGCAGTTAATTCACCTAAACTAATCCATTATAGCAAATTTTACGGCCTCTGGTAAGAAACTTTTTTCACTTTAAATGTAGCGTAATACGTGCGAATAGTTTCGCCTTGACCTATTGTACTCCGAATCCTTGGCATTCTCTTTGTAAAAAGTATGGATTGTCTATGAATTTCCAAGATTCACAGTCCCCCACATTACAATTCTGTTATTTCAAAGTACGCTCGTCCCCATTGCGGGTGGTCACCCCGGTGGCATCCAGATATTCCAGAAAGGCCAATACATAACGGCGGGTGGTGTCGAAATGATCGCGCACCTGGGCGACGGTCACCGGGCCATTCGTCTCAATCAACGTGCGTAGTTCGGCCACCATGCGCTCAAAATCCGCTTTCCGAAAAGCGACTTCGGTGGACAGCGGCAATAAATCACCCAGGTCGACCAGGGCAGCATACACATCTTCACCGACCTGTTCAATGGCTTCTTTGATACTGGGTGGAGTGAATGGTTCCGCCGCAAAGCGCGCCAGCAATGCATCCACCTTGGCCTGCTGCGCAGCCGAAAATTGGATGCTGTGTTCCGGTAAATACACCAACGGCCCCGCTTCAGCCAATCGCCCAGACTCGACCAGCTTGTTCACCAAGGCGTTGAACAAACGGACATCCAATTTCAAGCGGCTCTTCAATTCTTCGCGCGGCATCCCGCGCCGCAGTGGGTTGGTGCGGTGATACGCGGTTACTTCTTCCAGGCCGCTCGCGGCCTGGCTCTCCCAGGCACCGCGGTTAGAAGCCAACGCTTTCGAGTTGATCGTAGCGGCTCCACCATCCACGATCACCAATTGGTCTGTGGAGAGCAATTCGTCCAAGGCGGCCTGGGCAATTTCTGCTTCCAGGTTGGATTGCTTGACCACTTCCGCCAGGGGAGCGGGGCCAAGCGCCAGGCTGGCCTGCAGGAGCACGTCGGCCGGGGTGCCCTGCAATAATGCATCCAGGCGCGCCAGGGTTGTTTCATTGAAGCGTTTATGGCGGCGTTTCGGTTGGGCATCCACCACCACACCACCACCCAATGTCTCTGCCGGAGAGGGTCGCCGCAGGATGTAACGGTCGCCGCGCACCGCCACAACTGGCTCACGCAGTTCCAACTGGATCCAGCCTCCATCGCCGGGCAGCAAGCTATCTGCACCCAGCAAACGCAGGCGCCCAACCACTTCGGCCGCGCCGACGAATAGTTTGACTTCGGTGTTGTGCAGCAAGGGTTGCTGGACATCCGGCAACAGGCGGAAGCGCAAATCCAGTCGCCGGGTAGCTTTCAGCGTTCCAGGATGCGCCAGAATCTGGCCGCGCTGTATATCGTCGACATCTACGCCAGAAATATTGACCGCCGTACGACTGCCCGGTACGGCCAGGTCTTCCTTGGTCTGATGGGTCTGCAGACCGCGTACCCGGCCGCGCCCGTCTCCGGGCAGGATTTCGACCTCATCACCTACCCGCAGGTTGCCATCCGTAAGCGTACCGGTCACCACCGTGCCAAACCCGGAGATGGTGAAGACACGGTCGATGGGCAAGCGCGGCCGCCCCAGATCGACACGCGGCGGGCGCGTCCCCAATACTTCCTGCAAGCTACTTTCGAGTTCTTCCAGGCCAAACCGCGTCCTGGCTGAAACGCGCACGATGGGGGCATCGGCCAACACCGTGCCTTGCACAGCCTGGCGAACTTCTTCTTCCACCAGATTCAGCCACTCCGGGTCATCGACCAGGTCGACTTTCGTCAGGGCGATCACCCCGGCCTGGATTTGTAAAATATCGAGGATCGAAAGATGTTCCTTGGTCTGCGGCATGACGCCTTCGTCGGCCGCCACCACGAACAAGGCGGCGTCGATTCCCCCTACACCGGAAAGCATATTCTCAATAAAATCGCGGTGGCCGGGCACATCCACAACCCCTACTTCTTCGCCATTGGGCAGCGTCCACCAGGCGAAGCCCAGCACAATCGTCATCTCCCGGTCGCGCTCTTCCTGCAAACGGTCGGGGTGAGTGCCGGTCAGCGCTTCGATTAACGTCGACTTACCGTGGTCAACGTGCCCTGCCGTGCCGATAACGCGCAAAACGAAATTCCTCTGCTGCCCGCGCCTAGCGCATGCTGCTCATAAAGCGGTCGGTTTCTGCCGCCCAATCGCGCACCACGCCCAGCAAGCCCTGAATGCGTTTCTCGGACTGTTCGCTGTTGTACTGCACGATGTCCTGCATCTCCTGCAAGGTATCTTCCAGATTAGTGAGCTGTTCCGTCACCCGGTCGAGCGTGCGGGTCAGTTCGCGGTGTTGTTCTTCCTGGGTCAGGGTGTAGTTCGTCCAGCGTTTCTGGTCGTCGGCCTTGAAGGTCGACCATTCCTGACGGAAACGCTCTTCCCCCAGGCGCTGCATTTCAGTGATCTCATTGATACGGCGGTCGATCTGTTCGGTCATCTCCTGGAAGACTTCCTGGGCCTGATCGAGTTCGCGTGAGGTGGTTTCCAGTTCGCGCATACGGGTGGAAATCTCCTGAGCAGTCCCGGCAAAGGTTTCGAAGCGGGTGGCCCAATCTTTCCAGGTGCGTTCGCGCTCCATCTGGTCGTGGGTGATCTTTTCAATAAAGGCCGTCTGTGCTTCGCGGCGTTCGGCATCAGCAGACATCAATTCGGTAACGCGTGTTTCCAACTTGCGCTGTCCGTCAGCGACCAGGTCCTGCTTGGCGCGCAGTTCATCGTTACGCTTGCGCACAGCCGCGACCTCACCCTGCATATCATTCAAACGTTTTTCATCCTGGCGATGGCTGTCCTCAACCGAACGTACGATGCGGATGCGTTCTTCTTCGCCCTGGCGGGCATCATCGATGGATTTGCGCACTTCGGTGATCTGGCGCTGCAAGCGTGCTTCTTCGTCCTGACGAGCACGGATGGAATCTTCCAACCTGGGCAGCACAACCAACTTCTCATTCAACTGCGCCAGGCTCTTGTTGAGATTTTCGATTTCGACCTCGCGCATTTGCTGGATCTCGTTTTCCCGGCGTTTACGGCGCGTGTCCTGGGCATCCAGTTCCTTTTTCACTTCGGCGCGGTGGGCTTCCAATGAAGCGTTGAAATCGTCTACTTTCGCAACCAACACACTCAAGCGCGTGACTTCACTGCTCAGATCCTTGATTTCTTCGTTGCGCTTATCGAGCGCCCCCTCCAACTTCACAAGCCGCTTTTGCAGTTCTGCAATCGTTGTCTTATCGTTGCGCCGCTCTTCATCGAGCCATTCTATCCGTTGGGTAAGCTGCTCGTTATCCATACGATTCTCTCCAAAAATATAAACCGCCGGGCAAAGGAAGGGCCTGAAGACCCTATCCGTGCGATCAGATTTGCATTCCAGGCTGTTAATTTCAAAAATTATAGCATGATAAATACCCTGCCAGACAGGGATAGCAAATTAAAGGAATACTAGAACTGGCGGGGTTGAGGTACCCAGACACTTAGGAATCAAGATAAAAGGCGCAGGATGCAAAAACTGCGTAGACAGGTAGATGCTGATAAAAGACAGAAAACTTATTACTAACCACTGAAAGCTGAACGCGCTAAGGAATCAACTGCGTGAACATATTCGGCAAATCGGTCAACAACTTGAAGTACAACTGCGGGAAAATGCCCACCGTGAACAAGATTACCCAGGTGAAACTATAAAATACGAACCAGGCCGGAGAATTATACGCCGCCGGGGGAATGTCCGTTTGCAAGGCAGCCGCGTCCGCCAACGGCCCTTGATCCTGATCGATCATTTCCAGCAAGGTGGCGTCGTCCGCTTCCGTTCCAATGAAGAGCACGCCCAGGGTACGCAGCCCACCGACCATAAAACCGAACAGACCAACCAGCATCCATATACTAGCGGCGAGATGATCGGGAGCGAGCGCATTCCACAACGCCAGCCGCACCGGGAACCCGGCCAACAGCGGCAGCCCGGAGAGCGAGAGATGCGCCAATACCAGGGTGGCCGACAAAAACGGATACCGCAAACCCAACCCCCTGACTGCCGTAAAGCTCAAGTCACCTTTACCCAAATAGCGCATCCGAGACAGCATAATCCCCCAAATTACGAACGCCGTACTGCGCGCTGCCAGCAGGGCAAAGAAGATTTCCAGGCCAATCGCTCCCTCGATACTGACTGCCAACAAAGTCAGGCCGATTTCCAGCATGGCCGCGTAACCCAACATACGCCCCAGGTTTTCCTGGAAAGCGGCCCACAGCCCGCCGAGCACAACCATGATGCCGCCCATCACACGCAGCAAATCATACACCTCGGACGCGTCTCGTAACCAGGCGTAGCGGTTCAGGAAGCCAAGGCCAAACAAGGCCACAACTCCGGGGAGCATCAAAAAGATAAAGGCCGCCGCATAGGGGTGAGCTTCTTCGGCCAGCATTGGAATCCAGGAATGGAAGGGGAACAACGCCAGCAGGAAACTAAAACCCAGTGCCAGCAGCACGGCAGCGCGCACTACCAGATCGATATCGCCCGGACTGGCTTCCACCCCGGCCAGCATCCAGCCTACGAACAAGATAAAAGGCATGCCGAAGGTCTGGAAGATGAAGAAGCGGAAAATGCCTTGCCCGGGTTTCTGACCGGGCGGAGAAAGCAGTGGCACACTGACCAACACTACAATTTCGATCATCAGAGCAGCGTACAGGAAAGGCTCAACGGCCAACGCGGCAATCAACAAGGCGAAGATACCCAATGCCACCGGCACAAAGACATGGCTAACACGTGCGAACAATGATCCCGCCAGCCAGAAAGCAACCATCAGGTACATTCCGGCCAGGAACGGGCGGTCACCCTCCCCTAATACGAAGTTACGGCCCAGCAAAATCAAGGTGTCGCTGATCTTTACGCTGAGTGAAGCGCCTTCCAAGGGGGCATTGATCGGCAACTGCCAGGCGGCATAAGCCAGCAGCAGGCAAAACCCGGCCGCGACCAAAGCCACCACCCGCCGCCAGCGCCGGAAGAAGAACAGCACTCCGGCCACCGCCAAAGGGATCACGATCCAGATGAACGGGGCACTCATGCGGTTTCTTCTACCTCCAGATCAGCAGCGGTCAACAAGTACGCCCCCACCATCGCAATCCCTAGCGTTACCGTTGCCAACAGCCCGGCCACCAGGATGGCCGACTCGACGGCGGCATACATGATCTCGAAGCCGGACAACACCGTCAACATGCCCAACACACTGCGCAGCGGCCGGACAGTGAAACCCAGGTTGAGCAACCCCATCGCAATGAGAAAGGCACCACCCCACACCTGGGGCAAATCGAGCGCCGGGGCGAAGCTTTCGATGCTTGGTGCGAATGAGAGCACCGCCAGCAAGGCCAACAAAGTGGTCATCACTCGGAAGAAACGTCCACTGGGCCAGGCCATCTCCGGTTGCTCCACATCGATCGCATTGACACGGCTTACGCCCAAGATCGAGGCCGCCATCCAACCGGCCACCAGCTTGACCACCGCCAGATCAGGCGACCAGGAATTGGCGACCATCATGAACACGCCCAGGTATTGCAAGCCCAGCGCGGCAATGTTCCAACGCCAGTCGCGGCTGATGAACAATGCCAGTGAACTGACGATCAACATACTCAAAGCCGGGAAGATCAGGATTTCAAAATTCACCTATCCACCTCCCAGGCCACGCAGTTGAGAAAGCAAGGAGAGCAGCAGGGTAAGCAGCAAGAGCGTCCACAAGACGCCGCCGCGGCTTTCGAGCAGCACGATTGGCATATAAAGCAGCATACCCACCGCGCGGATCAGACGATTCGCCAGACGGTACAGCCAACCCAACGAGAAGACGCGATCCAAAGCCAGGAAGAGGCCGGTCGGGATCGTCCAGCCGCGCAGGCTCAGAACAGCCAGCCCGCCTGCAAAAATCGCTGCGGCCAACCCCGGCCACCAGGGCTGCACCGCAGTCAGCGAGCCGGTGGAAGGGGACAGCCACAAGCCGGAAACGAAGTGCGCCAACGGCAGCAAGGCCAGCCCCACCGGGTAGATCACCAACACCCAGCGATCCACCCCACTGAGTTTTTCGATGCGCATCGCATGGCGCACAAAGCCCAATAACAACAAACCGTGTGCCAGGATAAAACCAATATATAAAAGGTTGAGTGGAGCCTGATACATCCCGGCCGCGGCATAGGCCGGGGTAATCGGCAGAAGTGAAATCCCCAACAAACCCAATACACCAACAGGGGCCAGGTAGCGCTCGCGGTGCGAGGCCAGGAAAATGAGACCCCCGGCGTACAACAGCGCCAAACTCCAGGCCAACGTCGCGCCCGGCAAAGCGCGCATGGCAGCGGCAATGGCCAACGCCGTCATCGCCAGAATCCAGTACGGCCGCCCGACCAACTCATTACGCACACGCGCCCAGGCAATCGCACCATACAAGGCGGCCAGCAGCAAGAGCACCAGCAAAGCAAATTGGAACTGGGCTGGAATGCCCACTGCCGAGATGCGTACCAATAAGACCAGGCTGGCCGCGGCCGGCACCAGGTGCAGCATCGTGCCCAGGCTGCGTTGGAGCGGGTCTTTCGGCAGGTAAAGGATGTTCAGGGGCAATACACCTAAGCGCAAGCCAACCGCCACCAGCAATAACAGGCTGATATTCTGGGGCACATTTTCAAACGTAAATGTGCCGCCACCGGCCCGCGCCAGCACCTGGGCAAAAAAGACCAGCATCGTGCCGATCATGCTGGCAGCCGTGTACAACACCACGTTACGGCGCATCTTGGTCCCTTGCACGCGGGCCAGCAAGATCGCCATCTCGACCACATCAATGAACATCCACGACATCACCAGGGTCAGCGGATTCCCGGAAAAAACTGCCATAACCCCAAAGCCACCCAACACCAGGCATCCGGCCCACACCGACCAACCCGAATCGGACAGGCGCACCACGTCGGTCAGGATCACAGCCAGGGTCAGCGTGGCAACTGCCAGGGCGAAGGGCCAGGAAATTTCATCGGCCAGCAAGGTAGGGGAAGTATCGAACAGGAAATCGGGCTGCCAGGTGGTTGGCGTAGACATACGCGGCAGGTTGATACGCAGGATGAACATACTGATCCAGGCCAGAAAGGCACCGTTGAAGGCCACCGGCCAGTGATAGCCAAACTTGGGCTGGAAGCTCAAGGCAACCATCACCAGGGCGGACAGGAACAGCAATAAAAGTGGTAGGAGGATCAGCATAGGCGTGAAATGCTAGAGGACTTCCCCTCCCTGATTGCGATGAAGGTAATTGCCCATACCGGCGCGCCCCAGCCAGCGCTCGCCATCGACGAT
>JBNKDB010000489.1:0-4651 GCA_050288045.1 Anaerolineales bacterium
GCATGTGCAGTAGATTGAATTCGGTCACTGTCAAAGAAATGGACATATCCCCATGCCAGACCTCGCGCGTGGCCGGGTCGAGCGAAACGTCTGCATAAGCAACCTGCTGGTTTTCGGGCTTGCTTTCGACGCGCCGCAGCATGGCATGCACGCGCGCCACCAATTCGGCCGGAGCAAACGGCTTGACCAGATAATCATCTGCGCCGCTCTCCAGCCCTTCCACCCGGTTTTCGATCGCATCGCGAGCGGTAAGCATCAGCACCATAGTTTCGTTATCAGAGTCGCGCAGTTTCTGCACGAAGGTCAACCCATCCATTTTGGGCATCATCCAGTCCAGGATGATCAAGTCAGGGTTTTGGGCCGCGACGATCGGCAAAGCTTCCAGACCGTTGCTGGCAGTAAGCACATCCAGATTTTCGTACACCAGTGTGCGCTGGAGCATTTTCAATAATTTGGGGTCATCATCAATAATCAATACAGTTGGCATGGTTGTTCCTCACTTTGAATTCGGACAACTCAACTATATATGATTTTACTGTGAAAATGCTGTGAAAACCAATTCAGGCGAAGTATTCTCAACAATTTCACAGTTTCTTCTTGGGTTCTTCACAGCATGTAATTCTAAAATCCCAGCATATGAACAAAAATTATAGTTTTCAAGGAGACAATCTGATGAACGCAAAAACAAATCTTACCCTCGATATTGCCATCTTCGCCGCATTTCTGGCCGTAGCCAATCCATCCCTAACCGGGATGACCATCCACGAGTGGTTGGCGCTGGCCTTTGCCACCGCCATCGTGGTCCACTTGCTCTTCCATTGGAACTGGCTGGTAGCCGTAACCAAAGCATTCTTTTCAAAACTCTTCCACCAATCCCGTCTGAACTACGTGGTCAATGCTCTGTTCTTTGTTGCAGTAACCGCAACCATGCTGAGTGGGATTTTGATCTCCAAGAGTGTGCTGCCGTTCCTGGGCATCCAGGTCAATGCAGCCCATTCCTGGGAATCGATCCACAAACAGGCGGCCGACATTTCACTGATCCTCCTGGGATTGCACTTTGCACTGCATTTCAAGTGGCTGGTCGCCCAACTGAAACGTTATCTAGTATCCCCCGTTTTGCGCCTTTTCAAAAGACCACGCCCAGCAATGTTGAGTGTAGAACCCGTTCAGATCGACGAGAACCGCTAGCCAACCCATACAGAATAAGAAGGAGAAATCCATGAAAATCATATTACGCATCCTCATAATCTTATCCATAGCCCTACTCGTATGTGGTGCGCTCTACCTGGCACTGAATAACAGCAGCGCTGGATCGGCACCTGACGGCGCCCCGGAATTCGACCGCACCCAAGCCATGCCGGAAGGTGAAATCGGCGAACGCCCAGAGGGCGGCGGTGACCACGATGCAGCCTCACTCGAACGCGGCTTGCCCGAATTGCTCACCACACTGGCAAAGATCTCAGGAATTACGGTCGTGGTCGTGCTTGCCCAAACCACAATCAGCTTTCTAAAGAAACGCCGCCCATTCAGAAATTTTATGGCGCAAGGTTGATAGCTACACGCAAAGCGAAGGCTATCCTACCGGCACTCACCGAACACTCACCAATTTCACAGGCTTTTCATAGCAATTTCACAGCATAACTTTGTACACTGAAAGCAGATTGATATCGATCTAGAAAGCACATTCAAAACGAATAGAAAGTCTCTCCTCACGTCTCTCAAAAAACTATCTTCTCGAAAGGAGTTGATTCCTATAAGTTGAAATATCGGCAGCCCAGTCAAGACACCTTCCACAGAAATTTCCGGAAGGTGTCTTTTTTTATCGCTTGAAAGCACTAATTCTTCTCTCAGCGGATTCACAGTTTCTTCTTGGTCTCCTCACAGGGTCAAGGATTAAGATTTTACTAAGAAGGAAAAAGAAAATGAATACTCTCAGTCACTCTATCCGCAAGTTTAATCGCTTTGAGCTGAAATATTTGCTCACGTTGCAGCAGGCCGAACGGTTCAAATCAGCACTGCGAGCCTATCTGCTTCCCGACGAGCACGGTAACAACTATGGGCGCTATTCCATCACCAATCTGTACTACGATTCGCCCGACTATCGCTGCTATTGGGAAAAGGAATATGGACTGAAGTTCCGTCGCAAGCTGCGCATCCGTCGTTACGAAACCGGTGAAGTGATGACCGAAGAGACACCCGTTTTCGTAGAAATCAAACAACGCATCGACCGTGCTACCCAGAAACGGCGGGCCGTCTTGCCTTATGGCGAAGCCTTACGCCTGTGTAATGACCGCCAGTTCCCCGAATATGCCCCGGAAGACGAAGCCACCGTCGAAGAAATTTTCGCTTTTGTGTGGCAATACAACCTGATCCCGGCCAGGATCGTGCGCTACGACCGGCAAGCCTTGATCGGCACGGAATATGATATTGGGTTGCGGGTAACGTTCGATACGGCGTTGTCCTTCCAGGCTCACAAACTACATCTGCATGAAGATGCCTCCGATCTGCCGATGCTGCCTCCTAATCAAGTCGTCATGGAGATCAAGGTTAACGAGCGCATCCCCAACTGGCTAACCGATATGATCGCCGCCCATAATCTGCAAATGGAGCGTGTAAGCAAATACTGCCGCAGCATTGAAGCGTCGCAGAATATGCCCCTGGCCCGTTGTGTCAATCCCATAGCCGAATATTCTCAAGATGTGCTGGCTTCATCCCTCTCCGTTTTCAACACCCTGCAACAGAAAATGGGTATTGGCCGGTAATTATTTTTTGGAGGTTTCTCTCATGGATATTTTCAACATTCAAGATCTCACCAGCGAATTCTCAGTGATCGATATTGTGCTGGTACTGGTACTCAGCTTTATCTTCTCCGCCTATATCGGTTGGATTTACAAGAACACCCACCGGGGCACGTCCTACACACAAAGCTTTGTCTTTACCCTAGTGATGAACGGCATGATCGTTGCCCTGGTGATGTTGATCGTCGGCTCGAACATTGCGCGCGCCTTCTCGTTAGTAGGTGCCCTGTCGATCATCCGCTTTCGGAATGCCGTCAAGGAAACTCGCGATGTCGGTTTCATCTTCTTGACCATGGCAATCGGCATGGCCGTCGGTACCCGCTTCTATCTGTTGGCCGCCATCGCCACCATCTTCATCAGCCTGGTGGTTCTGCTGATGACGCGCTTCAACTGGTATGCCCGCGAGATGTCCAGTCAGATCCTGCGCGTGCAAATCCCCAACGGCACACCCTTTAGCGAGCTGTTCGAACGCACCTTCGTCAAATACACACACACCTCCGAACTGATCAGCGCCGACACAGTGAGCAACGGCACACTGACCGAGCTGACCTACAGTATCGGCATGAAGAATTCCAACCAGGTGCAGGCATTCCTGGACGAGATCCGCAAACTGAACGACAACAACAAAGTCACCTTGATTGCGGGCTACAACAGCACCGACTTATAACACCACTTAGGAGAAAAAACATGCGTCTCAAAATCAAACGCAACTACCCACTCGTTGTTTTACTGATCGCCTTCCTATCCATCCTGGCGTTCACCATCGGCAACTATCCCATAGTGGCCTACACCATCAATCTATAGGAAAAACAGGAAAGATGCTCCAAATGAAAAAAGCCATCACCTTGCTATTGTTCGCAACCCTGAGCGGCCTAATGCTAATGGCCTGCGGCAATAATGCCGCCTCGACCAGCGAAGCGACATTGGAAGCAGCCAAAGCCACTAATGTAGCAGAAGCCGTCTCCGCGGCCCAAACCGCAGATGTTCCTACGGTACCGGTGCCCACTGAAACAGTTGCCAGTACTGCAACTTTGAATACAGATTACGAAAATGCCGCGCCAGTCCAGATGCAGCTTATCATCGGCATCCTTCAACTGGAAGGCACCGACCAGGTGATAACCACAGAACAGGCAACTACACTGTTGTCCTTACTGGCATCGCTAAAGGACATTGCGGCCGGTAGTGACAGAGAGCAAGCCCAAATCGATGCAATCGTAAGTGAAGCTGTTTCTACGCTAATGGATGAACAAATTCAAGCTATCACAGCTATGCAGATCACCCAAGAAACCGCGATGTCGCTCATGCAAGAATTGGGAATCGAGCTGGGGGGACCACAGCAAGGCGCTGGTGATCCCCCGTCCGGGGAAGCAGGCAAACCACCGAAGGGCGTTGGAAATCCCCCCGCCGGTGACGGTGGGCAACCACCCCAGGGCAATGGTAGTCCACCATCCGTAGATGGAGCACAACCTCCACAAGGCGATATGGCACAAGGCACACCATCCACCGATCAGGAACAGCGCAATACTGGATTCATTCCCACAGAGCTGATCGATGCCGTTATCGAGTACGTGCAATCAAAAACTGCATCCTGACAAACCGAGACTAAATTACAAACACTTATCAATGGACATGAACAGGAGATTTATGATGAAAAAAATAATTGCTTTACTGGTTCTGGTAATGCTGACCTTTCCGTTCGCGGCCTGCTCGAGCACTGCAAGCGCCCCAGCAGAGACCATGACGGATGTAGAAGTAGCATCCAACACAACCGAGAACACCCAATCCGTATCAGGGATCACTGCCGACCAAATTTCTGTAGAATACGACAGCGACGACCTGGATACCGGCACCAA
>JBNKDB010000490.1:0-4852 GCA_050288045.1 Anaerolineales bacterium
ACCCTGGGCGCGCAAACCGGTGATGATGCCCGCCAATACGTCCCCGGTCCCGGCACGCGCCAGTGCCGGTGTCGCCACCGGGATGATCGTCGTACGCCCATCCGGGGAAGCGATCACCGTGAAGGCACCTTTCAACACTACCACATGCCCCCACTGTTTGGCATAACGCTCGGCGGTAGCCAGACGGTCCTGTTGGATGTCGGTGATACTCTCGCCGGTCAAGACACTCATCTCGCCAGGATGCGGCGTAAGTACGGCCGGTTTGGGCAAACGCTGCGGCCAATCCTCGATCCTGGAGAGCAACTTCAGGCCATCGGCGTCGATCACCAGCGGCGGCAAATCGGTTCCCACCTTCGCGGTCAGGTCATCCAGGAATTTGCCAGTCGTTGCCATCTGTCCAAAGCCCGGACCAATCAACATGGCGGTGATGCGTTCCAGGTTGTCGGCAACGATTGGGGCAGCTTGTTGGGCTATGAAACCTTCCTCATGCGGCAGTGGCAGCCAGGTCGCTTCAACGATCTGGCCTGCCAGGGCAGCATGCAATGGTTCGGGAGCCGCCAAAGTAACCAGCCCCGCCCCTGTGCGGTAAGCTGCCTCGCCGGACAGCAACGCTGCACCGGAAAAATTGACCGAACCTGCTACGATCAATGCTGTGCCAAAGGTGCCTTTATGGGCATTCAACGGCCGGGGCGGCAGGAAATCCTTGACCATCTCGGGGGTAACGACAACCCGGGTAATTGCCTGATATGCTTGCAGGTCAGCAGGTAATCCAATACCCACCACATCCAGCTTGCCCAGATAGCCAAAAGCCGGTAACTTCAACATCCCGACCTTGACCGCTGCCATGCAAACTGTCAGGTCAGCCTGCAAGGTTTCTGCGGCTGCTTCCCCACTGTCACAGTCGATGCCGGAGGGACAATCCACTGCCACGATCAACGGCTCAGCCTCCCCGGATTCGATCACATCACGTACGGTCTGCAACACTGCCGGTACCGGTCGGCGCAAGGGCAGTTTGATCCCGGTTCCCAGCAAGCCATCCAGTAGCACTTTATATTGAGTGAGCAACCGGGCCAGGTCGATGTAGCTCCCACCTTCAGCGGGGAAAATGATCTCGCCACCAGCTTGTTTTACGCGCACCATCAACGGGTCATCTTCAGCACGCTTGCCCACAACATACGCCGCCACCCGCCAACCTTGCTGTGCCAACACGTCCAGGGCAACCAGGGCATCGCCGCCGTTGTTCCCGCTGCCGACCAATGCTAATACGCCTTTTCCAGCATACTGGCTATACGCATTATGCACAATATTTGCCAATGCCGTCCCAGCGTTCTCCATCATCTGTGCATAAGACAGGCCGCTGGCATCAGCAGCCTTTTCAATAGCGACCATTTCGGCCACACTGACCAGTTTCTGGATCATAGACGCGCTCCTTTCGCAAATACCTCTCGGTACCAATCAATCGTTGCCTGCAAGCCCATTCGCAAATCAGTCGGTTCGAAGCCCAATTCCAGGCGCGCTTTGGCGCTGCGCACCTGCCAATCGTTGAAAACGTAATGGCGCAGGTTGATCGGGTAGAACGGTTCCTGCTGTGTGAGCCTGGCAATCAATTCCATCAACCATGCCAGCAGAATCATCAATTGCGAGGGCACATTCAAGCGCCAGGGGTTGATGCCCAGCAGTTCACTGACCATGCGGTTCAACGCCAGGTGGGTGATCGAACGCCCACAAATATTATAAATCTGCCCTACCCGGCCAAAACGGATCGCCAGGTGAGCAGCCCGCGCCACATCGGGGGCATAGACCGGAAAAGTGTAGCGGCGACCGCCATCGACCTGTACCCGCCAGCCACGCAGCGGCTCTTCAACAAACAAACGATTGAAGGCATAACGCCCATACGGGCCGTAGAACGCCCCCGGACGCAAGATCACCGCTGGGAGGCCCTCTGCCACCTTACGTTTCACTACAGCTTCGCCAGCCACCTTGCTCTTCTGGTAATGATCTTGCGGATTCAAGGGGGCATCCTCGTCAATGAATGCCCCAGGAGAAGGTTCCCCTACTACCACAATCGTCGAAATATGCACGAACCGTTCGATGCCATGCGTCAAGGCGGCATCACAAACCACCTCGGTGCCATATTCGTTGACCCGGTAGAAGACTTCCTCCGGCCCCCAGAAACGGAAGTACCCGGCAGCGTGCACAACGTAGTCACAACCCGCCATCCCAGCCTGGACACTCTGCGCGTCGGTCACGTCGCCATAGACGATTTCGACATGCTTATCCGCCAGCCAGTCAATATTCGCCGTAGGGCGCACCAACAAACGCAAATCATAACCACATTCGAGCAGCACCGGCAAGAGGTGATGCCCCAGGAAACCAGTGCCCCCGGTCAGGAAGATCAGCTTTCGGGCCATAAATCCGCGGCCACCCAATCGAGACCTAAAGCATGCAATTTGCCGCGAGAGGGATAACCAGTTTCCAGGTCCCAATCACGCGCCTGATAATACGCCTCCAGCATCGGAGCCAGATCGATCTGGTAACCCTCCGAACCACCATCCGGCAATGTTTTCAACAAGGCCTTCGGCAGCTTATCGTTGGCGCGCGTCAGCCCCTGGCGGTTGTTGATCGCCCGCTTGAGGTTCCAGCCGCGTTCCCCAATCGCTAACATCTCATCCAAAGACAGGTCATACCCACAGGCAGCGTTGATCAGTCCCAAAACACTCTGCGGCGGCACATTCCCGAAAATACACATCACCAGCGAATTGAACAACGTGCGCCAGTTCTGGTGGCGGGCAACGTTGGTGGCCTTCTCCGCGCCGGCATGGCGGTCGAAGAACTCGATTCCCAGGGTTTCTTCCGCTCCACCGATGTCCACCATGAAGTAATCCGACTGGTTATGACAGGCGCCGCGCGGCGAAGTAGCATACACCAAGGCCATCCCGGAAGCGGCGCGTGGATCGTGATAGGCTACTTCCAGGCCGTTGACCTGCACGGCAGCCCCATCTAGGCCATAGCGCTGCTCCAGGGCGCGTGAGCCTTCAGCAAGCTGCGCCCCAAAGCCCTCTTGCTTCACAATCAAATGGATGAGTTCCTCGACCATCTGGGCATCGCCCCATTCCAGGTGCAGGCCGCCGGTTTCGGCTTCTGTGATCACACCGTCAGCGAAAAGCTGGAACGCCAGCCCAATCGTACCGCTGATGCTGATCGTGTCCATACCATAGCGGTCACATAACTCACCCAGGCGGGTGGCTACCGCCGCGTCGCTCAGCCCCAGGTTAGGGCCAAAGCCGACCAGGGTTTCGTATTCCGGGCCTTTGCGATCCTGCTTGTCCTCTAACGCAACCACGCGCCCACAGGCCACCACACAGGCATGGCAGGCGCTTACGCCAGTCAGGATCGTTTCAGTCACGGTCGCGCCGGTGATCTTCTCCGTACCTTCCATCACGCCGCGCGAGAAATATTGTTTGGGCATTTCACCCAGATAATCGAAATAATCGGCGGTAGCGGCCGTGCCCATCGAACGCAGCACGGAACTCATATTGTCTGCGGCCAAGTCGCGGTTGGCAGCGGAGCGCAACTGCTTGTATTCCTGCGGCCGGACCAGAGGAAGCTGGGCTCTGCCCTTGACGGCAATTGCTTTCAGGTGCTTCGACCCCATCACCGCCCCCATCCCCGTGCGGCCAGCCACCCGGCCATGATCGCACAAGATCAGCGCATAAGGGATACAGCTTTCCCCGGCCGGGCCAATCGTTACCACCCGCACCTTGCCCTGATCCAATTCGGAAACAATTTGATCTTGAGCTGCATAGGTATCCAGCCCCCACAGATGATCGGCCGGACGAAGTTCAGGGACACCATCCAGGATGCTCAAGTAAACGGGCTTATCGGAGCGGCCAGTCACCAGCACGCCATCATAGCCTGTCTTGCGCAATTCCGGCCCCCAGAAGCCGCCGATGTTCGACTCGCCCCACAGGTGGGTAGCCGGGGATTTAGCACAGATCACGAAGCGTCCAACGGTCGGCCCGGAGGTGCCGGACAGCGGCCCGTTGAGCAGCAACAGCGGCGCATCAGGTGAGAGCGGGTCGAGTTCGGGAGTAAGCGCATCGTACAGGATGCGCGCCGCCAGCGAAGCTCCACCAAGGAAATCACGCTGCCAGTCTTCGGGGATAACAAATTCCCCAATTTCGCCAGAGGTCAGGTTTACGGTCAGGATTGGTTGCATTTTATTTTGAGGGGTTATTTTCCAAGGTAGTTATCGGTGACCTCACGCGCACAGCGCACGAATTCGAGCACAGTGGGTACGTTGCGCATCATATACGGCATGCTGCCCTTGACTTGCAGCTTACGAGTGATCATAGCCTGCATAGGGTCGAGCTTGCCAAGCAGCACGTCCAGGAAATTGTCGTATTTAGCGATCAACTTAAAGGCAACTTCTCTTTCATCCTCGCTCCCCAGCACAGCGATATCTTTGCATTCGCCATGCCAGAGGCTGATGAACAAATAGGTCTCCTCTTCCAACGCCCCGGATGGCTGCAAAACGAACATCAGATCGCCTTCCCAATTCCTGGCGGTCTGGGCGTACTTCTCATCCGTGTTCAATTTTTCCATTAAAGCACCCAACCATTCCTGGCTGGGAAAGATCGTAGACATCGTTAGCCTCCTTGAACGAATTTTTCATATTATACGATAGAGCGCAGGAAGCAGTTAGCCAAAAGCGATCAGCCTTCAGCTTTCAGCGGGAAGCCAAAACCGCAAGGCGTGATTCGAGAATTGTAAGCTGAAATTTGCCATTTGCAATTTGCACCCATGCACCCTGTATCCCGCACCTTGCATCTTGCCGTCTTCATTGTGCATT
>JBNKDB010000491.1:0-3493 GCA_050288045.1 Anaerolineales bacterium
TGATGAGAAACAAGCCCAGGTTCACGATTACATACACGCTAAGATGTCTGTAAAAACCTCGTAATACCGTCACGCGCTCTTTTGCTTTTTGATACTTGATTTCTTGCTCGTTCATTTTTTTCTCCTTGGATGAATATGCCCTTGGGTCAGACCCTGGTTCATATCCCATCCTACTTACATCGGTTGTTGTTTATAGTGATCGTCTCCATCCATTTTGGGGAACCGATCACGCTTACCACTGTTTAATCAAGTGACTATTGGTACGTTACTCACAGGTCTTTTCCGCATGAACCAGACCACCGTTATGATGATCAAGAAAACCGCGCCGACGGGCATCAAGCCGAACTTGATCTTGGTCAGCAAGGAGGCGACCTGCGCCAGCCAATCAATCCGGTTGGGATACACTAGCCCAGAAACCACAAGGCTAAGGTTTTCAAGTATGTCAGCCAGGCCTGAGATCAGCGGGGTCAGGATGAGCCACTGCAAAGGATGTTCCAGGGGCAGCAGGCGCACCAAAAACCAGGCGCCGGTAAAGGCAAATAGCAACGCATAGCTAATCGGGAACAGCATATCCGGCACAAGGTGCAAGGTGCGGTAGGCCTGGCGGCCAGCGGTTCCCAGGGCTGAAAACAACTGGTACACTTCTTCTGGGGTATAGGATATCCGCATATCCAGGATAGGCACGCCCCCGGAATGTTCCTCGATGGCCGGGGTGCTGAAAGGTAACGCGGTGCCGTTCATTATGAACATCAACAATCCGGCAGCCGCCAATAGACCCAGGATCGCCAGCCAACTGGTTTTGTACTGGATGAAGGTTAAGATTTTTTTCAACATCAGATTTCATACCTTTTATCTAAAATCACATGGTGTCCGGCTTGAATGCCGCATAAACCTCAGAATCTTGCATGATCCTGAGAAAACTATCTTGATCTACCTTCTTCCGTTAATTCATTCTTGCTGGATACAATTGACCGAAATTAGCGGTAAACCCAGGTAATAAAGGCGGCGTAGCAGACCCAGTAATGCAGCTTGATCGAATGTGCCGGTCAGTGTGGTGACTGGTAAGCTCTCAACCTCCTGTTCGGTCGTAACCGTCATCTCCTCAATCCAATCTGACCAATTCGCACTCAGGCAGCCCGCAACTTTGATTTGGTAGATGATTGGTTGATCTAATGTGAGTTTTGTTTCCATTACTTTTCCTACAGATTGATATTTCTGCCTCCAGCATAGTTCTTCAGCAGGGTGATGTCATACCCCAAAAGGGTGATCCAGGGGGCGATTTGGAGACGCAGCGGGGGAATCAAAAACGAGCCGATTTGGGCCAGCTCGTCTTGGATGTATTCAAATCTGGTGTGAATGTGCTGTATCAGGTGGGGGACAAAATTTCCAAATCTCTGGCCCTGGCAACGGCTTGTACGCGACTGTGGACACCTAACTTGCTGTAGATATTCCGCGTGTGGGTCTTGACCGTGTTGAGAGTAAGGTATAGCCGGGAGCTGATTTCCTTGTTCGTAAGACCTTCGGCGATGAGTTGGATTACCTCAACTTCCCGTTCGCTCAGGGGCTCAATCCAGGCTAATTCAGAATTGTCAGTTTGGGGCGGTGTGGTCTGTTCTGGTTTGGAAACTGGAAAGGCAGCCAATAATCGGCGGACATAGTCCAGGGCAATGCTTTGAGAAAGCGCTTCGTAGAGAAGTCGCGCCATCGGTGGACCTTCATTTACAAAGGCGAAAAGGAAACCCCGTGGCTCAGCTAAGGTGAGGCTTTGCTCAAGGACAGTCAGCGCCTGCCGGGTGTCACCTACAGCCTGCAAAGCCAACGCCTGAAGGTTCAAAATTTCGATCGCTCTCGATATATGCCCTCTATCATTAGCATTCGTATATACCCGTTCCAGTAAATCGAGTGTGTCAGACGGATGCCCCGTAGCGATCAAAAACCGGACAAGTGTCAGGTATTCCATTTCGTTAAACCTATCGGGGTTCCCAGTGACTTCCAGGCCTTGTTCTGCTAACCATTGCGACGTTTCTTCAATCTTGCCTTGAGCCAACCACAGGCGTAACTGCCAGGCTTTTATCTCAATCACGATCCAGGGAGGGAGCCGATCCCACCCATATTCTTCGACTTCTTGAATGATTGCTTCCACTCCTGCAAAATGTCCGCTTGAATATAAGGCGACGATCAGGTGGCGATTGCACACATAGAGAATCCCAATATATCCCCCCTGGGCCAGTTCTTTGCCTTCTCTGGTCTTTTTAACTGCCTGATCCAAATCGCCCTGCTCAGCCAAAACCTCACCCCATACTGCCAGAATCCAGCCAACCTCGGGCGATAATGATAAGCCATTTTCCTTTGCCAGGATCATCTGCTGCTGACAGATTTCCTTGATTATGTCAAATTTGCCCTGCTGGCGGAGGGTAACGCAATATTTCATACTGGCAATTAGATCCATATAGATATTGCCAATTGCTTTGCTTGTTTCCCAGGTCTCCAATCGAATCCGAGCGGTATCTTCCACATGTCTAGCCATAAAAAAGGCATCTCCCAATGGGACATAGACGGTGTTGCGCCAGATAATATCGTCCTCGGGTAAATAATCTAGAGCCAGTTGGGCGTGTTGGAAAATGGCATCAAAATCTCCTTTGTGGAATGCCAGAAAAGCCCGGATGGTAGCCACCCGGCCTTGAATCCTCATTCTATCGGATTCCCTTTGTGAATCTGGATTTGAATCCAATTTTTCCACCACCTGCAGGGTCGCTTCGACCGCATCTTGCTGTCCGTTTGCAAATTGCTCCCAGGCATGAAATACACACAGGTTTGGATTGGATAATAATAACTCTACGGGCAGCGTTTCCAGCCAATACTGCAATTTTGAGTGTTCCCCACGCTTCCAACAAGCATCAGCCTGATCTTCAATCAGACGAACCGCCCGATCAAAATCTTCAGCTTGCAATGCATGCTCAATTGCCTCGTTGGTAAACTCGCTTTGTACGTACCAGTCGCTGGCACGGCGGTGCAGTTCGGGTATCCAATCTGGATGTTTTTGGCGCAATTGCTGGCGCAACAAGTCAGCAAAGAGGTGATGGTAGCGATACCAGCGTCGTTCCTCATCCAGGGGGACAATGAATAGGTTCGTATGTTCCAGGTTTTCCAGAATTGCCCGACCATTGTTTTGGTTAGTGAGGGTGTTGCACAAGGGGCCGGTTAGTCGGTTGAGAACGGCCGTTTTCAACAAAAATTCCTGTATCTCTTCAGACTGCTGGTCCAGCACTTCTTCAATCAAATAATCCAGCACCAGACGATTGCTGCCTGTGAAAGCCTGGATGAAACTTGAGGTATCGTTTCGCCCTTGCATGGAAACGGCCGCTAATTGCAGCCCTGCTATCCAACCTTCCGTGCGCTCCTCCAACAAGGCGATGTTTTCTCCGGACAAATCTAAGCCCATTACCTGATTGAGAAATCCGGCTGCCTCGGATGAGGTAAAACGCAAATCGGC